>JBBDJK010000035.1:0-15090 GCA_040879905.1 Balneolaceae bacterium
CCATTCAATTAGGCCATCCCACCCTCTTCTCCCCTTATGATGCCCTTCAAACAGCCCGAGCATACGATCGAATTAAATCCCTGATGAATTCTGACAGCTGATACTATATTCTAAAAGCCGGAAATTTCTCCATTATCACACACACTACCCTTAGGAGTTTTTCGGAAAGGCGCTAATGAGGAAGGGCTCTCCAACGGAAGATCAAAGATTCATTTTTAGGGATAGATATGGGAGTAGCGGTGCCTGATCTACCCGCTGAAGTGTGGACAGATCGAAGTTAAATATATTATCACGGTTGTAGGCGTTAATTACCCCAATCTGAGTTTCAAGTTCCCGGCCCGGAAAAAGTTCAAAAGATCTTTCCAGCGAAATATCGAGCCTGTGGTAGTAGGGAAGCCGCTCGTTATAGGGTTCACTGAAGAGCAATCGTGCTGTGCCGGGAGTGTTAATGGGTTTCTCATCTGGTACCCGCACTGAAAAATCAAACCCAAAAATCTGAGTGTAGGGCATTCCAGTACCATATTCCCACCTGGCATTCAAGCTAAACCCGGCAAAACGGGTGCCGGCCGAGGTATTCAATTTGTGCCTCTGATCGTGTGCTGGTGAGTAGCGGAATATGGGCTCCTGAATCCAGGCACCCAAATCACCGGTAATGGCTTCATATTCCACTTTCGACCAGCCGTATCCAACTGATGCATAGAATCGTGGCCTCTCTAACCTCAGCTGGACATCAAAACCATAGGTGTTACCTTTGGCAAGAGCAGTTTCGATTTCAGTTCGGGCTTCGGGTGTCCATTTGGATACGGGTATGTTCTTGTCAGTCTTCAAAAAACCTTCAAGATTAGCAATGATCGATCTGCCCAACCTCTGCTGCCAGGCTGCAATTCCATGCAGTGAACTCGGAAGAGGATCATCTTTCTGAATAGGCTGCATTACGGTAAATACGGTTCCTGCATCCCGTTCATCACTTATACCAAAAAAGGTTTGTACATACTTACCTGCTGCAATGCTCAACTGTTGCCTGTCGGTGCCATCAGGTTGCCATGAAACTCTCAGCCTGGGTTCAATTGTCACAGGCGTATCGAGTGTAGACTGGGACGCTATTCCAGGATGAATGGTTATCCTGTTGCCGGACCTCCATTCAGTAGAAATATAGAGGTGAAATACGGGCATTATTCTATTAAGGCTTCTAAAGGAAGTGAATCGCTCGTCAAGCTCAATATTGTAAAACCTAAAATTCATGCCAAAACCATAATCGATGGGAAGCCTGAAAACCTCCTGTTGCAGGTCAACGTTCATATAAAGCTGGTTTACGGACGAGAGGCGTTCAGTTCGTTGCACAGTTCCTTCGGTATTGCGATATCCTGTATAACCCAAGGAGAGGCTGAGGGGGTGAATAAATGTTTCGGAAAACCCCAGGCAACGTCCGCCTAAAACTGTATTGGACCAGGAATGTGTAACTTCCCGGTCAGGTACAATTTCACCGCTGTCACTGGTTAATATAGCCGTGATATTGCAGGTGATGTTATCACCCAAAAAGGTATATCTCCCCACAAAATCCATAAACTGAACCGGTTGATCCTCTCCCGTGAGAATGGGTGAAAACTGCTCGATTGTGGATAGCCTTCCCATCATCAAAAAGGACTGGCGATCTGTTTCAATTGGTCCTTCGGCATGCAGGGATACAAGATAGGGACTTGCTGCCGCACTATACCGGTGGTTCCTCATATTACCGGGCCTGAGGCCGATGTCAATTACAGCAGATGTTGCGCCTGCATATCTTGCTTCAAAACCACCCGCGAAGAGGTCAGCATTTTGAATAATATGATCAGGAAATGCAGAGAAAAGATTGGAGATATGAAATGGTTTGATAATGGGAAGGTTATCAACCAATACCAAGTTTTGGGCAGGAGTGCCCCCACGAATATAAAGATCACCGCCTCGGTCACCGCTGGTAATAACTCCAGGAACCGACTGTAAGTAGGATGCAAGATCACCGCCGGCTATTGGCGAGGGTACACGGGAAATGTCGGTACTGCTGATTCTTGTGACCCCTACCTCTCCTGTGGTAATATATCTCTGTTTCTCCACGGTAACCTCTCCGAATTCCAAAACATCGGGTTCAAGTAATGCCCGTATAATTCTCCTTTCATCGGGCTCCAGAAGGATGATTTCAGAGTAAGTGATAAACCCGATAAATGTTATCCGGAACTCAAATTCAATGTTCGAGGGGATGTTACGTATTTCACAAAATCCATTCCGCCCTGTTACACAGTAAAAAACCGGATCACCGTTGTTTTCACTGCCATTTAACTCGTACAACATCACAGATGCGCCGGCCAAAGAGTTGCCATCTTCTTCCGAAATGACCAGAATACGAAGCAGTGCGTCACCTTGCGCAACTGAATCCTCTATCGGAAACAGAAGAACCAACCCTGCTAAGTTTATGTATAAAAATAAACAGGCAATATTCTGAACGAATGTTTTCATATAGGATATCTGTAGAATTCAGATGAACAGTTTAACAATCCTGAGGGCAAACCCGTGAGGTATCAATAGGAATATCCAGCCTTTCATTGTAATAACCGCCAAAACGTTCGGTACTTCTTAAAATATCAAATGGGTCATTTTCTATTTTTTCGTAAAGTCCGGGTCCGTAGTGCCTGTATAAAAGGATGAAATTTTCACTGCTCAAATCGTGGCAGCGAATTTGCGATAAATTTGAATAGATTGTTGACCGAATTATATCTGCCGGTGTAAAGGCAAAAGAGAGTTTTTCGGGATTATTCCCGTCTGATCTTAGAACCTGTGTTGTGAGAAAATAGGTTCTACCAAATTCGAAACCGATATTGTACGTAAGTGTCCCCCCTTTTTCCGGGCTGAATTCCACTTCGATGGGCGTATCGCAATCGGTGTTGGCCGATGTAATAACAGGTTCCGGTTTGGTGGGTGTGATTTCAGACACGGTAACCGTAACACCATCCGTCCGTTTTATGGTAAGGCGATATTCCGTATCGGGCTGAATGACTCCATTCACTACAAAATTATGATGATATACTCCTTCCTGTTCAGTTCTTTCGCTTACCAGTTGTTCAGAAGTTCCAATACCCAGGTTTTCGAGGGTTACTACGGCGTTTAGCTCACGGGTTGCTTCTGCGGTAAAGGGTGCGTTCAGATCGCGTATGCGTATATAGTTGGTCTCTTCGTTCAGATCAAGTACACCATATATAGAATAGATACCGGTTTCTTCATCAAGCGGGTCCAGGGTATTGTCGTCACAGGCCCAAAGTACCAAACCCAACGAAAAAACCATGATGAAAAGCCGGCTATAGGAGTTAAAGCTTATCATGATCATATCCAAGTTACTTTTCTATTAGCGGAAAGCCTGCGCTTCCGCGAATAGAGTATCTATAAAAATCAAACTTTGCACTATCAAGTTGTCTGTTAATCGATTGAGTCCGCCGTATAATCCACCGGACCTGCGGATTCTAACAAGTACTTAAAGTATTTGTTCTCTTTATCATATCCATCATAATAGGCATCAAGAACATAACGCACCTGCTGAATTCCACTTCCCAATACAGCACCATGAACTTCAGTGTCTAAAAAAGAACTTGATGGTTGAACGACCATAGTGAATTCTTTGCCGAATCCAAAATAAGGTGCCGGCAGGCGGCGAAGTTCATATAATGTAGCGCCGGAAACAAAGTTCCATGAGAGATTCGGGTGATCATTTGATACAGAACCGGATAATATAAATGTTAATGAATCATTACTTATTTTTGTATCAGTGCTATTTTTCTCTGTGAAAGCATTCGTAAATAACATAATAAATAAAACCGATATTAAAATTAACAAAGTGGTTAATGTTTTCATCTTCTATTCATTTAGTTAAGGGTTATACTTCTACTTAATATATATATATATATATATTGCAAATTTTAATGGGTTTATACTTTGAATAATAAATCAGAATCTTCTTTGAATTGCTCAATGTCGGGTGTAATCAGTGCCCGGAATAAGATCTTCTCTATAAACTTCGGGCGGTTGATTTCTTCAACAATCCTGCGGACATACCGGTGTAGTGTCAATCGGGATGGCAAGTGTATCGAAATACAGTGCTCCAAATCGCTGAGTGTCCAAGATATCGAACGATTTAGTGGTAATCTGCTCATAAAATCCCGGGCCAAAATGAATATAATTGATGTAAATAATTTCGTTTATGATATATTCATCACACTGTACATTCGAAAAAAAGTGGAGCATTTCGATCAACTGATCCTTAGGAATAAATGTGAAGGTTATTTTTCCGGGGGAATGATCATTACCAACACTAAACACTTTGGGCGGGGTCCATAGGTATTTTTTTTCTTCTTCATCATTATCAAGGCGTATGCCTACCTGTAATACTATAGTGCTGCCAAACAGCGGCTCCATTTCAAAATCGATAGGCACATAACAGTTTTGATTTACAGGACCTACACTCGGTTCCGGTTTGGTCGGGGTAGTTATGGATCTTTTCACCGCAAACCCATCGGACCGCACCACGGCTAACTGATAAGAATCATTGGGAATGATTTCATTGTTGTAAACAAACGTATGAAGATTCACCCCCTCATGATCTCTTACCCGGCTTTCCAGAATGGCCGTAAATCCCCTGCTCAGATTTTGAAGGGATACGGTGGCATCAATAGATTCCGTGGCTTCTTTGGTAAAGGGCGCATTTAGATCTCGTACCCTGATATAGTGTATTTCTTCATTCAGATCAAGGAAACCGTAAATGGAATAGATACCGGTTTCCACGTCAATGGGGTTTAAACTGTTGTCGCAGGAACTCATGCCTGCACATACAAAAATTCCAAACAGAATAAACAGCCATTCTTTTTTCGTCATAGTTAGTAAATCTGATCGTCAGAATGTAAAAGTAGTCTTTTGAATAAAATTAGATTGGATCATAACATTCACCAGTTTCTACGACTACATCGTTAGGGGTGGTTATAAATTCAATGGGATCACTTGTAGCCAATAATGTAGTGCCATCATACGCGCTGACTATATACCTGATTTGACAAAAGCCTCCACTTTGTTCCACTGCTCCAACTCCAGTATAAAGGAAACCGGGCGTTGAAACATCAAATGAACCCCCGGAATAACCGGTAGCAGGTATCGTTGTTCGACTTATAGTATATTTATTGGCACCTGAAACTGAGTTCCATGATAAATCAGGGTGACCAGCTGTTACTGTACCGCTTAATGTAAGGGTAGTGTTTTTATAATGAAATTCTGATTTTTCCTCTTCGGCGTTGCTTTTTGTTACAAGTAAAGCAAACAACATGATTATCGTCAATATCAGGATGGGTTTGAATGTTTTCATATTTCAAGATGTATTTAGTTATGGATGGGAATAAATTATATATATATATATGTATATATATACAAGTCATTTTTAAAAAACTAAACCTATCATCCTATCCATACACTCGTTTATCAGTTTATATGATTCTGAGGTGCTGGCAATGAAATCAATCCATTATAAGATTTTTTGCTGTATTCACTATGACTGATCTTCCTTAATCCTCACCCCTTCATCTTCAACATCTTAAAAATCGACTTCAACTTCCCGCGCGACATCAACGAATCGATAAAATTAAACTGTCCGGCAGAGAGTTTTTCCCCTCCATCAATCGTCACACACTCACCTGTAATATAAGGTGCCAAATCACTCATCAGAAAAGCTGCTAAATTTGCAAGTTCATTGTGTTCGCCATAGCGTCCGGCCGGTATTTTATTCAAATACTTTTTCTCAAATTTTTTAGTGGGCAGCAGACGCGTCCAGGCACCCTCTGTCGGGAAAGGCCCCGGTGCAATCGCATTCACCCGAATGCCGTAAGTTGCCCACTCAAAAGCGAGTGATCGGGTCATAGCCAACACTCCTGCTTTACTGCAGGCGGATGGGAGTACAAAAGCAGACCCGGAGTCCTCCGCATAGGTCGTTACGATATTGAGAATATTTCCTTTGTCTTTCTTTTTGATTCGATGATTCCCAAAATGGTGTGTGCAGTTAAAACTGCCATGAAGGACTATATCAACGATCGCTTTAAAACCACCGGGGGTTAAATCTTCCGATGCACTCAAAAAATTGCCGGCCGCATTATTTACCAACCCGGTCACCTCACCAAAATCAGCGATCATCACCTTAAACATCTCTCCCACTTTCTCATAATCACGAACGTCCACTGAATAGTACCGCACCTCATTTCCATGCTTTTTAAGCTCCTCTGTAGCCTTTATCAATTTTTTTTCGGTTCGGCCACAGATCGCAATATTGGCACCCAATGATGCAAATTTATCAGCCATTGAGAAGCCCAATCCGCTACCCCCGCCGGTTATCAGTATTGTTTGTCCTTTCAGAGTGTCTTCTTTAAACATTATAATTTGATTAATTAACGTCATTTTTAAACTAAACCACCATGCACTAAAAGTTCAGGGTGGTTTAGTTAAAAAAATATCGTCAGTTCGAGCGCAGTTCCGACGTTTTTTGTCGGGACGTAGTCGAGAACTTCCTTTGCGAAGAGCATTTCGCTTCGCGGGGAAAAAATGAGCGACTTCACTCCGTCGCATCCGCTCCTCCGTTGCGCTCAATGTGACGTATTATGTTATTATTTTTATTATATAAACTACCCGTCAGTTCGAGCCTTTCGACAAGCTCAAGACAGGCGAAGTCGCTCCTCTTTTATCCCATGGAGCGAAGCGGAATGAAAACTCCCTTTGCGAAGAGCATTTCGCTTCGCGGGGAAAAAATGAGCGACTTCACTACTCCCGACAGCTGTCGGGATCCGTTGCGCTCAATGTGACGTATTATGTTATTATTTTTATTACATAAACTACCCGTCAGTTTAGCCTGCCCCGACCCTTCGGGGAGCGCAGTTCCGACGTTTTTTGTCGGGACGTAGTCGAGAACTATAAAACTATCCATCACTCAGATTTTCAAATATACCGGCAGCACCCATTCCACCGCCAATACACATAGTCACCATTCCAAACCGCTTATTCAGCCGTTTGAGATCGTGCAAAATTTGTGTCGTCAATTTTGCCCCGGTACATCCAAGCGGGTGACCCATCGCAATGGCTCCTCCATTGATATTCACCCTATCAGGATCTAATCCTACTTCACGTATAACAGCCAAAGCCTGAGCTGCAAAAGCTTCATTAAGCTCAATGAGATCAATCTCCCCTAAATTGATCTGACACTGTTTCAGCACTTTGGGAATCGCTTCAACCGGTCCAATTCCCATCAATTCCGGCGGAACGCCTGCTACTGCAAAACCAAGATAGCGTGCCATCGGTTTCAGCCCCAATTCATCAGCTTTTTCCCTGCTCATCACCATTACACCGGCAGCCGCATCATTCATTTGAGATGCATTTCCGGCGGTTACGGTACCTCCCGCTTTAAAAACCGGCCGTAATCCTCTTAATGCATCCATTGTAGAGCCCTTTCTGGGCCCCTCATCTTTTTTAAATTCAAAACGGTTTTCATCAACCTCACCCGCTGCCGTAACATATTTATGAGTTATCTGAATCGGTGTGATCTGATCATCAAAAAATCCTTTTTCCCAGGCGTTGATCGCTTTATCATGACTACCCATAGCAAAACGATCCTGATCTTCACGTTTTACATCATATTTTTCTGCCACATTTTCTGCCGTAAGTCCCATACTGATATAGATCTCCGGATTATTTTCAGCAAGGATTGGGTTTGGCTGAAATGATAGGCCTCCCATTGGCACCTGGCTCATACTTTCTGTACCCCCTGCAATGATAATCTCTGCAGCTCCCGCCATGATCCGCTCTGCTGCCATTGCGATTGTCTGTAAACCGGATGAACAAAAGCGATTAATAGTAACACCGGGGACCGAATTCGGCAAACCACCTAAAATGGCGCATTGACGCGCAATATTTAAGCCTTGCGAAGCCTCCGGAAACGCACAACCGATATAAACATCATCGACCCTTTCCGGTTCAACACCCGGACTGCTTTTTAGCAAGTCTTTGATAATTTCTCCCATCATGGTATCCGGTCTTGTAAATCTCAAAGAACCTTTATTAGCCTTCCCACAAGCCGTTCTTTTAGCTGCTACGATGACAATTTCTTTTTGAGCCATAAGTTTTGAGTATTGAACTTTAATAATTTGTCTACAATAAAAAGTCTAAAGAGTTGAATTTAATTCCTCAATGGCTTACCCGTTTTCAACATATACTCCATTCGTTCATGAGTCCGTTTATCCCGGAAACATTCAAGAATAGCATCTCTTTCCAATTTTAAAATGTATGATTCAGGCACCATTTGTGGTTCACTGAGTTCACCACCTGTCATCACTTTTGCTACTTTTTGAGCAAGTACTTTATCATAATCAGAAGCGTATCCGGCCTCATGCATAATGTATAGAATCACCTTCAACAAACTATAGCCGGTTTGGCCCATTAAACGAATATTCGGCTCAACCGGTGGCCTGTACCCCCTTGAATGTAGTGCAAGTGCTTCTTGTTTTGCCGTCTTCAACAAGAGGTCTCTATTCATGACAATCACATCTGTGTCCCTAAGATAACCCAACTCTTTTGCGTTATAGGCACTATCAGATACTTTCGCTAAGCCAATCGTTTTAAATGCATCTTTCAAATAAGGCAAAGGATCTGCATCTTCTGATTCCTGTACCTTGTTTAATGCCCTGAAAAGAAGTTCTTTTGTACCCCCGCCGGCCGGTATGAGTCCCACACCCAATTCAACCAATCCGCAATAAAGTTCATGATGTGCCACAACTTTATCACAGTGAAGAAAGAACTCTACACCACCACCAAAAGCCCGTCCGGCTACCGCAGCCACAACCGGAAAGGGCTGATACCTTAATCCCACAGCAGCACTCTGGAACCCCTCCACAGCGCTCTTGATGGCATCAAAATCTCCCTTTTGAAGAGCCTGACCTGCCTCTGCCAAATTGGCTCCATAGCTGAAATTCTCATGATCATGGCCAATCACCAAGCCATCAAAATCACTCTTCACTCTATCACATATTTTGTTTAGAGACTCAACCAATTCGAAACCAAGTGTTTGCTGTTTGGTTCTGAATTCGAAAAGTGCAATACCATCACCCATATCATAAAGTGCGGCACTTTTATTACTCCAGACTTCTCTGTTTTCCGTCCGGAGTTTGGCGACCGTAATTGCATCACCTGCCGGTGCTGATAACTCTTCACTTTTGCCGGTTACCAAATTATAAACCGTTCCATCCTGATAAAATGAAGATCTGTTGGATGACAACATCTTTTTAACCGATTCAGGTACCTTTCTGCCCTCTTTCTCCATTCTGTTCACCGATTCAGCAACACCGATGGCGTCCCACCGTTCAAATGGCCCTAACTCCCAGTTAAATCCCCATTTCATGGCACGGTCTATCGCTTCTACAGATTCTGTAATTTCCGGAATTCGATTCGCAGCATACAAAAGCAGATCACACTGCACTTCCCACAAAAATTTTCCGGCATCATCGTCACAATGAATCAAATATTTAAGCCGCTCTTTTGCGGTTTTAAAATCTTTTTTGGCAATTTGAGCCGACTCTATTTTCACTTCTTCTTGTGGTTCATACTCCAATGTATCCGGATTGACCACATGATATTCAAACCCTTTATCCGTTTTTGTCTTTTTATAGAATCCACGCCCGTTTTTATTACCTGTTGATCCGGTTTCCACCATTTGATTAAAGGGTTCCGGAAGCTTAAAGACTTCTCTCCTTTCATCGTCCGGTACAGCAGGATAGAGGTTTTCCGAAACATGTTTCAATACATCCAATCCGGCCATATCGGCCGTTCTGAAGCTGGCCGCTTTCGAATAACCGGTCAGGGTTCCTGTTAGAAAATCGATCTCCTCTGCTCTGAATTTTCCATTAAAAAACCACGGCATCATGGACGCCATAGAAAAAACACCAATTCGATTGGCTATGAAGTTGGGTGTATCTTTACAGTGCACGACCCCTTTTCCAAGAATTTTCTCACAAAAACCGGTCATATAGGTGATCACTTCTTGATTTGTCGCCCCGGCAGGAATAATCTCAAGCAGTTTCATATATCTTGGAGGATTAAAGAAGTGAGTCCCCAAAAAATGACTCTTGAATTCGGATGTGCAATCCTCACTAATATCAGAGATCGGCAAGCCGGATGTATTGGTGCTGACAATCGTACCGGGTTTTCGAAATTTTTCAATCTTGGACATCATCTCTTTTTTGATATCCATTCTCTCCACAATCACTTCACAGACCCAATCTGCATCTTCTATCCATTTTAGATTGTCCTCAAAGTTTCCTGCGATGATACGATCCTTCCACGATGATATGGCTAATGGTGCCGGTTTCATGGAGGCCAGCTTTTGAATATTCTCTTGAGTGATTTTATTGGGTTGCCCCGGTGAATCGGATTTCAGGTCCAGCAATTTTACATTTAGGCCGGCATTGACACAGTGTGCAGCGATCTGACTTCCCATGACACCTGAACCAAGAATAACTACGTTCTGAATATGATATCTATCTGACATGACTATCTATTAATTTGATTTTGAATCAACGGTTACTACTTAAATTTTTAAACAATGAATGGTTTATAAATTCGATTACAGATAATTTTCTATAGAGATAGAGGAATAAATCATCATTAATATTATTATTATTTTTGATCATCATCATTTGGATAGAGTGAATCGATTTTATCCTGATATTTCTCACGGACCACACTTCTTTTAACCTTCATCGTAGGTGTAAGGTCACCATTTTCAATCGTAAGCTGATTATCAAGAAGTGAAAATTTCTTAACCGTTTCCCATGGCGAAAGTTTTTTATTGACTTTATCCACCTCCAGCTGAATAAGTTCTCTTACTTTCGAGTCCTGAGACATCGGCTCTGAGGGAGTGTATCCTTTTCTCTTTAATCGTTTTTTGACATTATCAAATGCAGGCACGATCAATGCGGAGCAAAACTTCTTCTGAAATCCAACGACCACTACCTGATCTATAAATCCGGACCCGGTCAATTGGTTTTCGATGCTCTGTGGTGCCACATACTTACCGGTTGACAATTTGAACATCGCTTTTTTCCGATCCGTGATAAACAGGTAGCCATCCTCATCTATCTTGCCAATATCTCCCGTTCTGAACCAACCGTCATCATCGATCACTTCACGCGTCTGTTCTTCATTTTTGTAATAACCTTTCATGATATTGGGGCCCCTGGCTAAAATCTCACCATCCTCTGCAATTTTTATTTCAACATTTCGTATGGCTGGCCCTGAACTCCCTATCCGCATGCTATCCTTCGACTGCACGGTGATAACGGGTGATGTTTCAGTAAGTCCGTATCCCTGACCCAAAAAGATACCCATGGCATTTATAAATCTAAATATATCGGGTGGCAGTGCGGCGCCACCACTAATGATACCACGAAGTTTACCTCCAAACAGGCTTCTGATTTTACTATATACCAACTTATCGGCTATTCGGTACTTCAATGCTTTCAGTCCCGCTGGTGGATGTTCCGGATCATAATCCTCAGCTAAATATACTGCCCAATAATAGATATTCTTTTGCAATCCTGACATTTCTTGCCCCTTCACTTTAATCCCGGTGTGAATTTTTTCCAGTAATCTGGGCACCGTTGTCATAAAGAATGGCTTCACCTTCATAAAATCTTCTTTAATATCATCTATGGTCTCAATGAAGTGTATACGACATCCCATGGATATGTACATATACAACACCATCCTTTCAAAAATATGAGAAAGTGGCAGATATGAAAGCACATCCTTTTTGAAAAATTCCTCCTTACTAAATGGGAGTTTTTCAAGTGATGTATACACATTTGAAGCAATATTATTGTGGGTAAGCATCACTCCCTTTGGCATTCCTGTTGTTCCGGACGTGTATATCAGGGTAACCAGATCACCCGGTTTGATATCCTTTTTCAACTTTTCAAAGAGTTCCGGGTTACGTTTATCAAATTCTGCCCCCTTTGAAATCATATCCTCAAAACTCTTCAATTTTTTGTGCTTAGAGCCAAAAATCGAGATGACAGCCTGTATATTATCAACAGCTTTAATCAATGATTTTGTTTCGCCGAACATCTCATCATTCGAGACAATATGAACCTTCGAATCTGAATTTTGAAGGATATATTTAATTTGATCACCGTGTTGAGTTGAATAAATAGGTACATTCACTGCACCGATTGATTGAATAGCCAAGTCACAAATCAGCCACTCAGTTGAATTTTCAGAATGCAGCGAAACTTTATCTCCGGGACGAACACCCAATTCATAAAGACCCATCGCAAAATTTCGAACTTTCTCTTTAAATTCATCTAAATCTGTTCGTTCCCAATTTCCATCTCTTTTCGTAGCAGAAAAAAGGCCTTGAGGATAATTGTTCAATCCTTGAAATATCAAATCCGGTAGAGTAATATTGGCTTCATTCATGATCATAAAAGCGGTTTTTTAGCGAATAGGATTAGGTTGACACTGTCAGCCATTAATTTACACTTTACAGTGAGTTTTAAAAATTTGTTCACAAAAAAGTTTAATATTTTCATTGAATTATTGCTATTGTTGTCTACCATAGAGTCGATATTTACCTAATTGATCTGAAATAACGAAACCAATATGCAAATTGAAGAGCAGATTCGTGAAAAATTTGAAGCTTTAAATGCCTCCATTCCAAAAACCATGGGTGATGCTTTGGGCATAGAATATCTACTCATCAGCAGGAATGAAATGAGGGCATCTATGCCGGTAAACGGAAATACCATACAACCGATGGGTATTCTACATGGAGGAGCATCTGTGGCACTGGCTGAAACTTTAGCCTCTATAGGTGCTTGGCTTAATCTTAGTGATGATCAAAAGATAGCAGTAGGCCTGGAAATAAATGCGAATCATTTAAAAACGGTTCAAATGGGAGAAATGGTTATCGGAATTGCCAAACCGATACATCGGGGATCAACCACACAAGTCTGGGAAACACGTATAGAAACCACAGATGGTAAACTGGTCTGTATCTCACGCTGTACACTTGCAATTATCAAAAAACGCAACTAATTAACTTTCTAACAGGTAGTGTATGACATCCTGTTCCGAACGATAATGAAAATCAATTTTTAATAGGGCCTGATTCATAACTTCATTGGATTGGTTTCCAAATAATTGCTATGCTCTGACGAGTTAATCTCAAATCCATAATCTGATATTAGAATGAAAATAAAAGTACCCCATACCCTTGTTCTTCTTTTTATACTCATGGGGGCAGCCCTTGTTCTTACATGGATACTGCCATCCGGCGAATTTGATCGTGAAGAGAATGAAATGGGAATTGAAGTTGTGATTCCCGGGTCCTTTGAAATCTATGAAGAGAAGCAGTACCTCACCCCTATATCACTCTTCACAGTTGTTCCCAGAGCTTTTGCTGATGCGCAGGGAATCATCTTTTTTGTATTGATCATTGGAGGGGCGCTTGCGATCGTTCGGGAAACGGGCGCAATTGATGCTTTGTTGGGAAAAATGGTGACCAATTTTGGCAACCTGCCGGGACCCCTATTATTTCTGACAATGATCATATTTACTGCGGCTTCAGCCACACTCGGAATGGCTGAAGAGTACATACCCTTTGCAATCATTTTGGTTGCTCTTTGTATCGCCCTGAAAATGGATTCAGTAACCGCTATTGGAACAATGGTTGTCGGTTATGGGATCGGTTATGGTATTGCCATCATGAATCCATTTACTCTTTTGATAGCTCAGGATATTGCTGAATTACAACCTACTTCAGGAATGTGGTATCGACTTTGTTTAAGTGTTCCATTGATCATGATCGGTTTTCATCACGTTTGGAAATATGCAAAAATGGTGCAATCGGATCCGAAGAAAAGTTATGTATACGGAATTCAACAATCTGAAAATCATCAATCTGTTGAGTATCCGGAGATGACAAATCGAAAATTAGCTGTTCTGTTGGTAACTTTGATTGCACTTGCAGCTCTTGTATGGGGTATTTGGAAACAAGGTTGGTATCTGGTCGAGTTAGGTGCCGTTTTTCTCGCATTAGCCGTAGTGGTTGGCCTGCTTTCAGGAATCGGTGTCAATCAAACGGCAAAAACCTTTGGTACGGGTGCGGCTGAGTTAACAGGAACCGCACTATTGATCGGATTTGCCCGATCCATTGCATTAATTATGGAAGATGGTGAAATTCTACATACTGTTGTAAACACGCTATCTATCCCATTATCAGTCGCCGGTGCAGAGTTTGCAGCCATTGGAATGTTATTCATTCAGAGTATCCTCAACTTTTTTATACCCTCTGGAAGTGGCCAAGCACTCGTAACCATGCCTTTAATGGCACCCATTGGCGATTTGGTGGGAGTGTCCCGGCAAGTTTCGGTTCTTGCTTTCCAACTTGGTGACGGACTCATGAATATGATCGTACCCACTAATCCGGTCTTGATGGGTATTTTAGGACTGGCAGCAATCCCCTATGATAAATGGTTCAAATTCATTTATCCGCTGATGATCAAATTGATTCTTGCCAGTTCGGCAGCATTGGCAATAGCTGTTTGGATCGGTTATAACTAATAAAATATTCTGTGAATCTACTCTATAACCACTTTTTCCTGCCTATTCTATGACTACCTCTTTGATCCTTATTTGCCTCTTGTCAGCAGTCCGACAATCACAACAAAAATGACCGAACCTATAATCGACCAGATGATTGGAAAAGGACTCCCCCCCACATTTACACTAAATAATTCAGGCAGATTTAATTCAGTACTCAGCCAGGAGCCTAAAAGTGCACCAATAAACCCAATTACAATCGACACAAGACACCCACCTTTAGAATATCCGGCTATCGATTGACCAATTGATCCACATACACCTGCAATAAACAGTAGTAACAAAATTTCAAATAAACCCATTATTTAACTCCATTTAATATTAAAAATCATTCAACTTAATTAGCTGCTATCAGTATATAAAAAAAATCTCATATCCCTAAGAAAAGATGGT
>JBBDJK010000035.1:15190-41815 GCA_040879905.1 Balneolaceae bacterium
TTAGAGGCTTCCAAATAGTTATGTAACCAATCTGCAGATGGAAGTCCATCCATAAGTTCGATTTCGGGTTTCTCAAGATGGTCTATAATGCCCAATATCTGCATAATCGTTATATGTCCGGATGCCGGGGGTGGAAAACCGCAAATTCGATAACGTCTCCAGTTGTTACACATCGCTTCTGTTCGAAGATCCAGATTAGGATATTCTACGATATCCTCCAGAACCATTGTTCCGGGCCTCTGATGTGTTTTAACTCGATGTACAATATCCTCAGCAACAATTCCTTCATAAAATTCAGAGATACCAAACTGAGCAATATTTCGTAAAATCTGTGCATAAGCCGGATTATAGAGTGTTTCACCAACAGCTACAGGTACACCATCAGGATCGTAAAAATAGGAAGCGGCAATCGGATCTCTGCGCAATTCTTCATCCGCCTCGAGTAAGGAATGGAGTCGGGGACTCACCCTAAACCCCTGTTCCGATAGTGTGATTGCGGGCTGAAAAAGGTCCGGCCAAGGTAATAACCCATGATGATCGTGAGCCGTTTTTAAAAGTGCAACCGTACCCGGAACGCCAACAGACAATCCACTTCTGACTGCATCACCAAATGGCAGTGCTACACCATTTTCATCCAAAAACATCGTTTCTGATGCATTTGATGGGGCCGTTTCGCGACCGTTATACGCATGAATCCGTTCTCCATCCCACGTCAGCAAGAAGGCTCCGCCTCCAATTCCGCTCGATTGTGGCTCTGTAAGCGAAAGTACCAATTGAACCGCAATGGCTGCATCAACAGCTGATCCACCTGCTTTTAAGATCTGATATCCCGCATCTGTCGCTAAAGGATTTGCAGCAGCTACAGCAAATGAATCAGCAGCCCAGCCAGGTTTAGGAGTAAAACCGGTCGGCAATTCCGGTTGTTCCGGTATCGTATAAACCAACGAATCTGAGCGATGAGTGGTGTCACAACTGCCTAACACTAGGCTTAGAATGAATGGGGAGATTAAAAAAAGGAGTCTGTTCGAATTCATAAGTTCTAAAATTCAATTGCTACCATCGTATCGTGGTGATATTTGTGGGAATATAGCTTAACCATTCTATACGTACAGCTTTTATATCATTATTTTTTCATAGGAAAAATGAAGCGAACTGCACTCCATATTCATTGAAAACCCATGAAGAAATTCATTAATAATATGAGTTCAAATCCACTCTTCCCAGGGTATTCTGAGTAGTATTAATATCAATCCACCTGTGTAGTAGAGGAATATGGTTCTCAATCTTCTTACGTCATCGCCTGGTTTTTTTGCTCTGATATAACCGACCGTTATGAGTACGATAGCAATAATCATGGTTAATGGGTGTTCAAGTACATAAAGTCTGGAAATACTGTCCGACATAACTTCAGATGAAATCAATGTCACGCCATTGGGTGATATAAAATAGAGAATAAAACCAATTAACAATTGCAGATGTGCTGCAATCATACCGGCCAGTGAAACTTTCCTGACTTTTTCAGTGAATGAGTTCTTCCTCAGTAAATTATAAAGTGCATAGAGTATTGAGAATATTATAATTGCAAGTAGCAGATAGGCTAAATAAGAGTGAATATGTTTTAATCCAATATACATGGGCAAATCCGGTTTAATCTTAATGAATATATTTAGAATTGTTTAACGCAATAGAGACAATGTTGAAATATCCTATTTCAAGGATCGATTTACAAATCTTATCGCCTCATTTTTAACTCTCTTAAAAAAAACGGCTCAAACCCATCTATTTACAAGCAATAATTGGAATATATTCAAACAATTCTATTCGGATCACTGTAATCGGGTATTTCTCCACGATATCTGAAAATCATTTTAATCCACTTAACCATCGTCTCAGATTGATTTTTGATATACCACTGGTCAGCCGCTCTTCGAGCACCCAACCCATAACTTGGATACGGATGAATGGTATCAGCAAAATTTCGAAGAGTCACTCCATTTTTCATCGCAAGTGCATATTGTGATATCATTTCACCTGCATGGACTCCAACAATCGAAACTCCCAATATTTTACCGCTCCACTTTTTGGCATAGACTTTAATTAACCCTGTTGTATTTCCATCAGTGATCGCACGGTCAATTTTACTAAAAGGGAAACGATATGTTTCATACTTTATCCCTTTTTCATTTAGATCAGATTCCGATGCCCCTGTATGCCCCAATTCAGGCTCTGTAAATGTAACCCATGGAACATGCTTGTGATCAATTTTCATCGGAATTTTAAGAAGAGCATTGGTAGTCGCTACTTTTGCCATATGTTCACTCATGTGAGTAAACTGATATCTGCCGGTTACATCACCCACAGCGTAAATATGCCGAATATTTGTGCGACATCGATCATTCACTGAAATCCCCCCTTTGTACGTCTTTACTCCGGCAGCTTCCAGGTTCAAAGAGTTTATATTTGCCCTTCTCCCTGTAGCCATCAAAATAGCATCTCCCCTAATGGATTGTTCTTTATTATTATTCTCATAATAAACGAGAACTTCATCTCTATTCTTTTCAATTCGTTTAACTGCTGAGCCGAGATGATAAGAGACCCCCTCCCTTTTTAGGAATGATAATAAGATATCTGTCAATTCAGGATCATCATTTGTCAATATTCGTTCTGCCATATCCAGTACTTGAACCTCTGACCCAAGCCTGTTAAAACTTTGTGCCATCTCTGTGCCGATTGGCCCGGCACCAATGATGATCATTTTTTTTGGAATTTTATCTATTTCGAAAAGAGATTCATTTGTCAAAACATCAACTTCATCTATTCCGGGAATGGGTGGAACAAAAGCCTTAGCACCTGTGCAAATAAAAATCAACCGCCCGGTAATTTCCCTGATTAATCCATCTTGACGAACAATTTTTACTGTATGATCATCAATAAAAGAAGCTTTTCCCTTAATCACCTCAATACCCATCTCTTCAAAGATTTCAGGTTTATCAGCATCCTCATAAACTTCCCTTCGGATTTTATCAACGTGTTCCATCAATTTTCCGGTGTCGATATTTTGCAGAGAAATATCCAATCCATAGCTCGAAGCTTGTTTTGCACTATTCAGTATAGAAGCTGCTTTAATCAATGTTTTACTTGGAACACATCCCGTCCATGTACAATCTCCTCCCAGTTGATCCTGTTCAATCATTACGGTTTTTGCTCCAAAGTTAGCAGCAATTCCCGAGGTAGTCAGTCCCGCAGCACCCCCTCCGATTACGATTGCATCATACATCCATTTCATTATTCAGCCTCTTTTATTATCTGTTTCTTAACATTTTTAATGGTTGACCAACCTCCATATATCAACATTAAAATCACAATTGCATAGATCCACCAAGGTACATTTTCTCCTGCTATCATTAAGTATAAATAGGCAGAAACAAAACAAAATGACGCCGCTAAAACCGGTAATGTAATCGATTTTTTTGATCGATAATTACGCACAATCCAAGCTACGGATAAAGTGAAAAAAGGAATCGCACCCACGTAAATAGATCCGAATATGAAGGGATTTACTCCATAATTATCACTTAAACTTAAAAACCAATCGTATGCTGTCCTGACTAATTCCATTCTAAATATTAAAAATTAAATTTCGGCAAATATTATGCATTCAATCGGTTACAGATATCACATTTAATTAACATTTGATAATCAAATATAAGTTAAATCACACCGTTAGCTGGGTAATAACAAAATTTTTCAAATAATTTTTGATCCTGTTACTTATTTGAGTGTATATTCACTACACACTAAATCAACTGCTTTGACAAAACAAAACCCCTTAATAGCATTTTTATTTTCGGCTTTAATTGCTTTTGGCGCTACTTTGTCTGCAATTCATCTCCATTCGGTTGATTACCAGAATACAAAAACTGAACAACTTTCTGTTGACAAAGATTTTCACTGTGCTGTTTGTGGATCTATCTTTAAGTTCAATCCTGACTCAGAGAAGCATATCATTTATCAGGAAAGCCCTGAACTTGTCTTTATCACTGAAACTTATCGAAGTCTTGATTTTTACTTCTCCCACTCTTTTGACGGTCGCGCTCCTCCACGTACAATAACCGTTTAGCCACAAATAATTTATCATTAAAAAGCACGATGCTGACTCAATGTCCATTTGAGACTTTTGCTATTGTGTTGTTCCAAACCCCAAAATTAAATTTTATATTAAGATGAATTTTTCAAATCATAAATCACTCTTTATCATAATTATTTTACTTCTACCCAACTTGCTATTATCAGCTTGTGGTTCAGATTCAGATCATGACGATCATGAAGAGACACCTGTTGGGTTGGTTCTTATTGTTGATGGTGAAGATATTGCTTTGCAAGCAGAATCAACTGTAACATACGTCAATGGAAATGCGATCAATGTACCCGGCGCTGCGACGATAAATATTACTGTGCAATTTATTTCGGAAGATGGAGATCGTTTTTCCCCGCACACAGATGAAGGATTTTCCCTTCAGGTTGAAGTAGGTAACGAGAATATCATTCAGGTGACGCATCCAATTAATAATAATCAATGGAATCTGTCTGTAACCGGAAATAATCCGGGCTCCACAACAATCACTTTTGACCTCTTACACGCCGGTCATTCGGATTTTACTTCTCAACCTTTTCAAGTACAAGTAAGCGAATAGGGCTTTATTTTGACATATATAGGAAAACGAATGGTTAGGTTTTCATCGATTCTTCTTTTGATTTTCATCATCTTGCCTATGCAATTGAAAGCATTTGATGATATATCCGGGATAATAACGGGTATTATTCTGGATGCTGAGAATGATGAACCTGTTGCCCATGCTTATATTCATATTGAAGAGTTGAATCGTTTTACCTATTCTGACCGTAATGGGCAATTCGTTATCCGTAACCTGCCGCAAGGTAATTATAATCTGTTAATACACCGGTTGGGTTACTCGAGTCAATCCATCTCTTTTAACATTCAAACGGATGATGAAAAAGAGATATCAATTCGGCTCACTCCAACGGTGTTGACGGGAGGAAGTCTTGTAGTGATCTCAGAATCAGATGGCTTGCGTGGTTCAAATCTGGAACATGCATCTATTAAATTAACGGGATCGACACTCAGACGTAATATCGGTACCACTCTCTCTGAAACACTTTCAAATCAACCCGGATTTGAACAAAGGTCGATGGGATTAGCCCCCGCAAGACCCGTTATCCGGGGACTTGGTGATGAACGTGTCTTGATTCTTCAGGATGGAGAACGTACGGGGGATTTTTCAGCATCGGCCTCAGACCATGCGTTAACTATTGATCCCGTTAGTGCAGATGAAATTGAAATAGCCAGGGGGCCCGCAGCATTGGAATATGGCTCAAATGCTATTGGAGGAGTCATTAATGTCGTTCGAAATCAGATCGCGACCTCCGTTCCTTCATCTCTAAACGGTGCGGCTACTATTCAGGCATCATCCGTGAACGAGGGAGCTTCAGTTGCGGGGGTTCTATCGATTCCAATGGATAACTATGTCCTTAATTTAGACCTAAGTGGCAGATATGGCAATAACTTTCAGACTCCATCCGGCACAGTTAAAAACTCTGATTATCTGTCAACCAGTAATGCAATCGGATTGAGTACCATTCGGTCATGGGGTTATAGCGGTATCTCTGTATCCGGTTACCTCAATAATTATGGAATCCCACCTGATCCCATTGGGGGTCATGAGGAAGGTGTAGATATTGAAATGAGTAGATTTCAGATAGAAAACAGAAGTGAAATATTACTTGAACATTCATTTTTTAAACTGCTGGAAACCCAGCTTTCTTATAGATACTATAATCATAAGGAATTTGAAACTTCTGAAATAATTGGTACGGAAATGACCAGAAACAGTACCAATTTTACCGCAAAGTTACGGCACCGGAATATCGGCTTCATTAAGGATGGTGTAGTAGGGTTTTGGAGCGAATTTAATGACACTTATATTTTCGACCGATTCAATATTGAAACAAATGGATTGAGTGCTTCTCTGTTTACAATCCAAGAGGCGAATTTTGGTCCCTTTCATTTGGAAACAGGATTCAGACTCGATTTTAATACTGAAATTCCCAAACAAGATAAACCTGAATCCAGAATAGGTAATATCCGACAGCGATCTTTTATAGGTTTGGCTTCCTCTGCATCATTAATCTATAATTTTAACAATGGTTACCAATTGGGAACAACCATTATGCACTCATTCAGGCCTCCCACTTCCAATGAGCTTTTTTCCGAAGGGCCACACATTGCTGCATATTCGTTTGAAATCGGTAATCCGGATCTTGATCCCGAAAGAGGTTTTGGGAAAGAACTTTTCCTTCGATTCAGAGATCCCGGATTTTCTTTAGATCTGACCGGATATCACAATAGTTTTTCAAATTTTATTTATTCTCGTGACACGGGGAGAGAGAATATATTTTTCCCAAGTTTAAATGATTTCCAGTTCACAGGACTAAAAGCTGTCATTTACGGGTTCGAAGCTCAGACAGAATTTGAAATTCTGCAAAGGTTTGTATTAAAATCATCACTGTCTTATACACTCGGGAAAAGGGATGTCACAGAAGAAGAGATCGATTTAATGGATAATGATCAAAAACAACGTGATTATCTTCCATTAATGCCTCCATTAAGGTTGACCATCGGTGCGGAATATTCTTTTAATTCATTTTCTGTGGGTGGAGATATGCGTTATGTAGCCCGACAAGACAGAACGACAATGTTTGAAGAACCTACTGACGCTTTTACTATTTTCAATTTGAGGGCTGATTATCGAAAAACTACAAAGAATAATCTATTACACACTCTATCTCTAAGCGTTAACAATCTTTTTGACACAGAGTACAGAAACCACTTATCCAGATTAAAAGAAATATTCCCGGAGCCGGGCAGAAATATTAATCTTCTCTATCGTTTATACTTTTAATGATTTCCGGATCTTTTGAATAGTATGAAATGACCATAAAGAGTATAAGATTGGTCACTTTTTTCAATGCACTATACACAAGAAGCATGCCGGCAACGGCAGCCGTTGTCATGTTTAACATCCTTGATAATTCAATTCCGGCAAGCATAAAAAACAAATCCCTGCTGGGCAAAAACGGGATCCTATTGACAATGATCATAATCACTACAAACAAAAACCATGTATTCAAGGGTGTATCCGGTATAACTACTGTCCATAAAACGATCATTAAACCATTGTGTATGATGAACCTTGTAAAATAGATGGTAAATATGACCAGAGCTTTCTTAAAAGGAAGATCAAAAATATATTTTCGAAACTGTATGACCAATGCAACAATTGCAATTACTATAATGGCTCCTGTTACGATATAAAATAAATCAACATTCCCGATCAGCTCTTCTAAATCTATAATACCTGCAAAAACCAAAAACCCTATCAAAACAATCGTGACTGTATTTGAACTGATTGCTGACAGAATATTATTATCCCTGACATTCTTTAATATCTCTTTATCATCTACAGATAACACTTTCCTTCCCCACATAAAAAGAAAGAATTCTCCCGAATATCCCATCACTTCATCATTGTAGACCCTTTTCGTTAGAAACGCTTTAAATAATTCCCATTTTTTTACTCGCCAGATTTGACGATAAATAATGACTTCAGCAGTGGGTAAGGATAAGTAGAGGAGGAAAAAGATTACATAAAAAAGTGGCTGAGTCGGTAAATTGGACAATACTTCTCTAAAACCTATATCCAATAATTGATAGACAATTATTCCGATAATAACCGCAATAATTACCCGACGAATAATCTTTTTGAACGTCTTGGCATGTGGACGATTCAGAACCTCTTTCCAATAAGAAATGAATTTATCCTTTTTTGAGATCACTGTATATTTTCAATCTTATTGATCCGGTTCATGAAGTTTTATTTTGATCCATATCCAAATGACTCCTCATCACCTTATCCAATCTCTCTCTCAGTTCATCATTAAATCGTTCAATTCCCTGAAGACAGACAAATTTAACCTTTTTATTAATAATACTATTTAATTTTGATTGTAATATGATTGATAGATCCAATTCGCCATTAATCATCATATACTCATTCATATTTCCATATACTACTTTATGTTTTTTAATCTCCAGATGGTTGGCAACATATATAGCTGATATTTGATCTGTACTTCTAAATCGATGTTGAATATTCTGTTTTAAAATATTCGGATTATTTTCGAAAAAATGTTTAATCGTATCCCGTTTAAGTGGATGAGGAACATGTGGAATTTTAAAATATTGTTTTTCAAATCCGGCCAGTTTAGCGGATTTAATTTGTAATAAGAGGTGCATCGACCTGGTAATATTGAATAATCGCCGGGCTGCCTCGCTTATGATTTTATTCAATCTCATACGAATGGTACCGTAATTTCTCATTCGCTTCCATCTGCCTCTTAATTTAACATGGTCATCAATAAAAAAATCTTCCGGTTTCACACTATCCACTATGACAAAATCATCGTTGAAATAGATGAATCGTGATGCAAGGCCGGGTATTCTCCAAAGTACAGACTCTATTGTTCTTGAATTAAAAGTCGGTAGTACAGATTCAAATGACTCAAAAATAACGCTGTGGTCAACCAGTTGTATTTGATATTTTTTTTTAAATTCTTCCGTTATAAAACTTGGACACTGCTTGTCGGTCACCAGATATATATTTCGAATCCATGGAGCAAATTTTCTAATCGAGTGAATACAGTATTCCAATTCACCATTATCCACAAACCGTGTTTCATCCCTCCCCGTAATGACTTCGTTATCAGATATTGATATATCTTGAATAACCTGCATTCGTTTATTTTGGTACTCCGGATCATTCACATCAATCCAGGTTATGACCGCATCAATATCCTTTACATTTTCAATCATTTAATTCAAACGGTTTTGACAAATCAGAATCACGTTACATATTAGAAATTTATAAACACAGGCCTGTGGTATAACCACATCAAATATACTTACGATTTTAGAGTAAATCACTTCATGCTCACTCCAGAATTTGTATACTTCTTTCAAAGATTTAATATATACACGGGCTGAAGGTAATTAAAATTGAAACAATACGAATCCCATAATGTTCAATGACTAAACTTAGGCTACAGAAATAGTATCAGGGAATGGTTTATCTGATTTCATAATAATTTATACTCTTATGAGAATTTAAGAGGCAATATCGATCTTTTACTTTAGTTTCTATTGTTTAAATCATCATCTGAATCATAATTTACTGGCGCAAATACCTTTTTTGAAAATACTGTTTCAATATTCATGAAAACACTGAAATTCATCTTACTGAGCACTTTTTTGACGTTTATGAGTACACTATACGTAAACGCACAAATTGTCAATCCAACCGGTTATTTAACAGAATCGGGTCCGGATGATATTTGGGCACACACTTTGGAAGGAAGTCATTTTAATGAGTTTTGGAACTACCAATTTTATCTGAATGATAACATCACCCTGTATATCACTTTTTCAGTGGCAAATTTCGGAAGCTTAAAGTCAGCGGTTAGTGGTTTGCAGATGTCGGTTCTTAATCTGAATGATGAAGTATATCAGCTTTCCAGAGAATATAACCTGGACCATTTGGTTCAAGACAGAGATAGATATATGTTCAGAAATCGAATGGAAAGGGAAATTTATTTCGAGGGAAAATTACCGGAAACACACAGAATTCGTATTAATACAACTAAAGATGGTGTTTCTTATGACATCGATCTCAATCTGCATAACATTTTGCAAGGTTTTGTATGGGATGATGGTAGATTTCAAATTGGAAATGAAGAAGTAGGGATTATAACTCATATTCCTTATGCAGAAGTAGATGGTATGATTGATATAGATGGTACCCGTAAAGCTGTATCAGGTTCAGCATATATGGATCATACATTTCAGAATCAAACAACTACAAGATTAATTGATAGTGGATTTCGGTTCGTAAATCATCAGGATAATGAAAATTGGGACCTCTACTATTTCATGTTGCCGGATAAAAGTGAAGAAAATGCCACCATTGGGTATAGGCTTAAAAATCGAAATGGGAATGTAAGGGTTCATGGAATTGAAAAAATTACGAGGTTAGAAGAACAAAGGGTTTTTAATGAAGATATTGCAGAATTATTGGAGATTGAGTTATCAAATGGAGAAAAGGTTCAGATTGTTCGAACAGTTGATATTGAAAAGTTCTCAGTACTGAGTGAACTTAGCAGAATTGCAAGAGGTATCGCCAAACGCTTTTTAGGTGGAGAAGTTATTCATTTCAGAGGTGAAGCTAACCTCGAAGAAACCGGCCATCGTCCCATCAGTGGCCATTATAGCTATTTCATCGTCGATTAAACCTTTAATTTCAAAATAGTATTCCAAAGCCTTTTATGTCGAGCGTATGTTTATGCGAACACTAAACCTGATATCATGTGTAGTTCGCTTAAAGGTTCTGGACGATTTCGGTAATATCTGACTAAATGCATACTCGAAATTCGCTTGTAACGTCGTAGAAAATCGATACCCTAATACAACTGAACCGTTGATTCTGGATTGACCGGTAGGTGGACTGGGTGTGAATGAATAGGCATTTGGATCTTTTTGTATGGAATCAAATGGATCTTGTAAAGCTCTTTCTAAATCGGAGTACAACAAAAACCGCTGCTCAGTATCTTCCATATAACTACCGTTTAAAGTTAGGTCAATATTACTTGCCGTCGTTCTTACAAACGGTATCTTGAAATTTCGTAATACATAATTGAGAGATAATCGAACACCTTTTGATATCCTTTCAATCACCTGTGAATTTGAAATAGATAAACTGGTAATATTGCTGGTCTCATATCCTAATTGTGTACTCAAACCGCTATCCCAGGTTATATTTAGCTGGGCAAGAGGTGAAAATCGTTTCTCAATATTTACATTACTCGGTTCAAATTCGGGTCTGATATCTTCAACCAAATAACTACCGATGCTCCTCTCAATGGTTTCTCCAAAATTATTATTTAAATTCCATCCCAATCGGTAAAGTCCACTATAAGCATGTGTAAATGTTGCTCGTTGCATATATCTGCTCAAAAATGGGATGTATCTCTCCAATCCTGTTAAATTGATTCTCCAATTCGGTAACGGAATAGCTGTAAAATTTCGTTTTCCATACGCGCCGGATGATTTTAAATAAGCAAGTCTGAAATCTTCCTGTAAACGCACCGGATTTAGTATGGTATTAGATCCGCCGTCAGGATCCAGAATTCTATTCTCACTACCACTCATTCCATTAAAGGCATTCTGAAGTTGTTTTCTGAATAACTCTTCATAACCCGGACCAAAAGCCCAAACAGTTGATGCAACATTCCCGGTAGCTGTGACAATACTGCTGATATCATTATCAGGAAATAGTGTAACCGTTTCGGAAATGCGTTCATCCCACTGAGTTTGCCAATTCAAGTCTATGGTTAAATTATTGAATGGGTTTAATTGAGTGTTCAAAGTAATATTATCCGAAAAGGTATTATTAGCCGGTAACTGAATAGCCGAAATTTCATCCGGATTAGATATTAACAGATCATCTGTGATTCTCTCGGTGAGGCCAATTCGATAACCGAATGACGGTGTAAACACATTTTCATTGAACATATCAAAGAATCTTGAGTTCCCGTCATACCCACTCTGTGCGGCTGCTTTTGAGTTGTTGTAGTTAATATCAACACTTCTAAGACTAAACATGGCAAGCAAAGTTTTTCTGGCATAATATCCAATTCCCCTGGAGATCCGGTCTTCATCAGCGATGTCACCCCCCATACTTCGTTGTTGCTCCAGCTCTCTTCTGAATTGTTCATCTCGTTCTACGGCCTTTCTGTAAAATGGTAATCTGTTAAAAAGATTATTCGTATCCATTCTAAGAGTATGATCCAATCTGAATGAATTGGACAGCCTGGCACCCAAATTGGAGCCGAATGGACTATTCTCCCATCTGAACCCTCCTGAATATCTTGTATTATATGACAACCAGTTCAATAGATTTACTTGATTAAACCGCGGTTGCCAACTTGCGGTATAACTCTCATCGTAGGTATTTTTTCGTGGAGAAATTTCTCCGTACAGCAAATCACTATATACACTCATGGATGGAAGTGGATTAAATGCTGTACTGTCTATCCCTTCAAATCCACTTGGTTCAACAGCATCTCTTGCCAGATCAAACACTGTCTGCGACTGAAATGATGCCGATATACTCCGGGTCAGATTATAGGTTAAACCCAAATTTGTGTTGTAGGTAAATGTATGAGTTTGTTGAAGTGATTGTTCATCCTCACCAAATAACACTCTTCTTTTTCTCTCTTCATAGGTTCTTTGAGTAGATAAAGAAGTCGTAATATTACTTGGCAGTGTTCCCAACTCCAGGCCTGATATGACACCTAACAAGGGTACAGATTTCAAAAAACCAAATGGCCTGACAAATCGAACATTTCTAACATTCAGATTATACCTTCCTGATGCACTATAATTCCAGTTGTCTTGAAATCTATATTGCGGATTACGACTATCGGTGGTGTTATAATTAAAGTTAATCGTTGTATTATCAAACAACATTCTTGAAAAGAGAGTGCGAGAATTTTGTTTGGTAAAATTAGATAGATTGATTGCATAACTTTCATTAAATGTTTCAATATCCCTTCGTTGATTATCTATCAAAAAGTCCTGTTGTTCCTCTTCAAGATCCAGTCTCGACCTTATGGCATCTTCAAAATCCGAAAATCGTATATCTCCTTGATTCGGAAGGTATTTGGGAACCGCAGTTGAACGTCGGGCCGATAAACTGACCGGTATACTCCATCCGAAACGATCCGGTATGAAACTATCCAGATTTATGACTGAATTAAGATCATACGACAGTTCATTGTTAACCCTTCGCTGTCCAAGTCTTGAATCCAGAGAACCAAATCCTTGAGTCTGGCGGATAATATTTGCATTTACCGTAGCAAAATCTGCCAGTTTTAGTGTTGACCGTGCATTCGCCGCCCAACCCTGCTCATTATCAAATCCTGAAACTCTTAACTCATTCAACCAAAATTGTGCATTCAGAACCGGTGTACCCTGTCCGGATGGGTCATCAGGATCAAATGGATTTCGAATACCCATTCCAACTTCAGTCACACGGCCAAGTGACGGATTTCCTTTAATCGCAACAACAGCTCCCGGTACAGCATCCTCAAGAATATCAGATCGTTCATATATGTCCGAATTATCGGCAACTGAAGCATGGTCTCTGAGCTGTTTCAACCGATTGAAAACCGTCAACAAAATATTCATACTATTCTCTTCATATAACCAAACCTTTTCTGCCTCCTCCGTTAGTTGACCTGTATTACCCGGATCAAATGATTGAAATGGAAAATTGCGGTCGGATGGAGTAACAGGTTGTCTGTATTCGTAATAATTGTTCTCAAGATCATTCCCAAATCGCAAAACCAACTCTGCATCACCTCGATTATTATATCCTTCACCATGGACAAACATGCGCATATTGGAATAATTCAACATATCTAATCCTCCCGGATAGACACGCTTGATCAACTGTACAGCACCGGGACTCAGATTATCAATATCCAATACAATAGCTTGTTCATTTTGTAGAGACTGTAGTTGGGATCCTCTGTTCTGTGCCCGGATTCCACCCGAAGGCTGACGGTATGGAAAGGGCCTGCGGTTTGAATTCTCTTCAATATTAATGGTGCTGACACGGAGTTCAGCATTAGGATCTGATGTCTGATTGATATTTTCATCTTGCCTCCACTGACTACCAACAAACTCCATTGTTGCAAACCGAAGTGTAAAGGGCTGTTTATATCCCGCCATCCAAATCCGGACATAGGTTATATTCTGAAAATCATTGATATCACCTATTTTACGCTTGAATTCACTTAATGGAATTCGTACCTGATACCAGCGATCTTGTTGCCGTACCCCGGGTTCTCTATCAATGATAAAGGAACCTGGTGAACCAATCTCCAGTCTGGATTCATCTGCAGGATTAAATTCAATTTCATATTGGAAATATGCATTCGTTAATGACACTGTAGAAGGATTGACTAAACCCTCAGTATCGGGCCTATTTGTAATCGCACGTTTATCACTCTGATCCAGTGGTGTATTCCCCTCTGTATATCCCAGTAATCTATGAAATCGCTCATGTAATGGCAGATCCTGAACTTTACTCTCTCCATAAAATACGTAATTGTCATTTGATGGATCCTGTTGTACACGTTTGAATTTATCTGAACCGGACCCGTAAAGTTCACTGATACGGGTTATAAAATCGGCAAAAATCTTCTGTTCGTTAAACCCGTTAACTCCTCCCGAGCTTGGCAATCCATTTAGTCCAACATCTTCAAGATCTCGATTTTCATTGGAAAATTGTCCTTCGGGGGGTGGCGGATTTGCAGGGATAGCCGATCTGGGATTATTTGCATTATCAAGAACCAGAGTCTCCGGGTTTAGAGCCAGACCATCTTCACTATTTAGTTTTGAGTTTGGAACGACATCTTCTGAAATCAGGCCAATATCAATAAAAATTTGCCCCTCATAATCTGCAATGGAAGCAGCAGCCGGCAACTGTCCGCCCGGAAGTATCGGTTGAACCCAAAATTCCAGGAATTCAATGCTGTTTTGAGTGAAATCTTCCTGGCCCGATGGCAATACCGTTGTCATTCCACCCCATGTACGGCCGGCTTCATTTTCAAGCAGACTTTTGAGATCCGTATGATAGTTATATTGACCTCTCTCAGCCGGATTATAAAAGACATCCAGAGTTGTGATGATCTCCTCCTGCGGATTATGTGTTTCACGGCCCGGAAACACATCTGTTACGCGAACTTGTTCAGATTCCGGAGTAAATTGAACATCTTCTAATATGGTCGATATATTCCTGGGTATTGAGTACCATGAAAATTTCGAACGAAGATCTGATCTGTCGAGTCTTGACTGTTGATTTGCAACAGGTTGCCCGGGAAAATCATCCTCTTCAAAAATGATCTTGTCAGGATCATATCCGGGTACGGCTGCCGGTGCAGAGGCCAGAAACCATCTGTTTGCGTTGAGAAGATTGATTTTGATGTTGGAACTTTCAAAATCATCAATAAAAGATAAACCCCTCTCTTCATCAGGAAAAAGTTCATTATTCTTAATGGCACGACTTACCGCCCTTGTTTCAGACACTCCTGGAGTTAGTTGTGCAAATTCGCCTCTGAATGAAAACTCTGATGCTTCACGTGTTTGAATAAGCGGGACAGCATCCAGTAATCTTGTGATAAATGGTGCGTCAAATCGAGCATTTGCATCAAAACCAACCACTGAATTACTAATTGGCTCTTCTCCCAGCCTGATTTTATCATCAAGTGGCCGTTCATTGAACCTGAAATAGGTTCCGCCTAATTGGAAACTATTGGATAACTCATATTCAGCTCGAAATCCTGTAAATGTTCTTTGTTCGATGGAGGTAAATGCCTGATCCTCATATTCAATTCTGATATCTTGACCGGTTGCTGTATAACGATCGTTCAATATGGAAATACTGCCAAATGTATAATCAACCTGATAATCGATATCCTCCTGCAGTTCTACACCATTTGCATAAACCCGAACAGAACCCTCAACGAGGGCAATGCCAAGGGTGAAGTTGTCCTGTGAACCACCTCGGCTGGTTCCGTTGAATTCATAAAAACTGTTTTTGGAACTTTGTGCAGCATTTCTTTGGCGTTCCGAATAAAGTTCAGTGTAGGCCAAACGATTGATGTCATCAGCAGATGCGGGTGAATCCTCTAAAAGATCAATGACACGTCTTCCAAATGGCTCTAAATAGGGGAATATAAGTAAGCCATTTTGCACATCCAGTGTACCGGTTCCAAAATCGATCAGGTTATCAGAGCCTAATGCACCCTGCGAATCTACCCTGTCTAGCCCAAGATCCTGCATCAGTGTCGTATTTCTTCCCGGCAAGCGGATATTTGCCACATTATCTTCAGTAAACATCAATTCCAGTTCAAGGGACTCCCGTGTGATCCCACTTACACCTAAAGAATAAACATTTCGCATGGTGATTGGGAACAACAGATTGTCAGTAGAAACATTTTTTGGCCGTAGCATCTTAAGAAAAATTCGATTACCTCCACCCCTGTTTAATTCTCCAACATTGATCGTTTCATTCCCGGCTCCCCGGTAATTATAGGAAACGGCCAACACCTCCCTCGACCCCATGGGTCTCCGAAGCGAAATAAATCCGGAAATTTTATTTATTGTATAGTCTATACCTTCCTGAAGCAGTGTAAAATAGCCTTCCTCAAAGTTACGCGAATCCTCAACACCTAAATCTGAAGCGGATACTCCTATTTGTTGATCACGAAATTGATCCAACAGTTGTTCTGAAAAATTATCCGTTCTGTTGTCAGGCGGTCCATATAACCCATCAGGTAATTGATTCAGACCCATTTCAGCTAATGCTACGGCTAATCTTGACCCTTCATCTGCCTGTATATTTTCGCGCAGTATCCACACCTCAACATCCGCTATCTGAAGCGTCTGTATCAATTGTTGCGGATTTGACATACTGGTCTCAAATCTTTGACGAGTGTAAAAGTCCATAAAGAAAAACCGGTCATCGCTGTAATCTGCAGGACGGAGACGAATGGGCCTCTCCTGAGCACCTCCACTTATTGTCTCAACATTACTTTCACCATCCTGTTGGGATAAAATAGAGGTCAAACGTAATGAACCCAGTTCAACGACCGATTTGATACCGAACAGTGCTCCACTGCCCCGGATCAAGGAATTACCCGTATTCATGGTCACATTACCCATCTCAATTGATTTAATAATCTCATCTTCATATCCCTGATAATCGATACTCAACCGGTTTTGATAGTCAAAAGCCCTTTCAGTATCCCAGTCTGTCTGTATCGTAAGTTTATCACCAATAGTACCCTGAATATTTAATTGTAGATTTTGGTCAAATGTAGGATCAATTCGAGTCTGTTGATCAGGAGGCAGGGATGGATCTTCTGATTGCTGTATCGATGCCCCAACATTCATTTGTGCCACGCCATTAACTCTCAGATTTACCTCGGGCCGGCCAAATATGGTTGTAAATGCAGATTGACGCCCTCCGGGTACTGTGATACTAAAATCAAGCAACCCCCTTCTTCTCTCATCTGTCTGTTGTGATTCCAATAATAATTGTGACCAATTAGACCGAATTGCGTCTTTTTTTTGCACCGACACATAATCTTTGAAGGAGTACATTGCCGGCGCTCCTGATCTGTAACCACCTATTACTTTTTCTATGAAATAATTTTCTTCATAAAGCTGTGTAATACGAACGGTCTCGATATTCAGCGAAATAAAATAGAGCGCCGGTATGGTTTCCAGGAAAGGTTTACTGACCCTTTGGCCATAAATAGATCTGAAAGCTCTTTGAAATTCTCCATGATAAGTAGTGTCTGCTTCAACCGAGTCCCTGATTTCATTTATATCCTGGGCATACAGATTCTGTGACTTGACAGTCAGAAAGAACAAACCCACAAGAATAAAATAGATTATACGACGTATATGAGACACAATCCTTCAACTTTTAATAGCTGAGACTCGATCATCTGCAACCAATAATTGAGATTCCTGGATATTCAAAATGCTTACCGTCGTAACTATATTGCGATAGGATGATGATTAAAAATTAGAGGTCTGTATATGAGCTTAATAACCGATCTGCAAAATAATATATTATGAGATATGTTGAAAATATCAACGTATCAAACATAATCAATGATCAATCAAAAAACGACTACTCATTCTGTCTGATGAATATTCGCTATATTCCTTCGTCTTTTAATATTTCCCGACGATTATTTTATCACTATTTTCAAACAGTACCGTTATCAACAAGTGTTTCATAACAATCATTTTATCTTATGATAAATCATGTTCAGAAAGACCTGATTAAAAAACATATCGGGCCTTTCTTTTTTTGTTTCTTTACGGTGATGTTTCTGCTTTTGATGCAGTTTTTAATCCTTCACGTTGATAAACTTGTCGGAAAGGGATTGCCGATCATGATTGTTATCGAGTTGATATTAAACAATCTGGCCTATATGGTTGTTTTAGCCGTACCTATGTCAGTACTGATCGCAACTCTAATTGGATTTGGTAAATTTTCTGAGTGGAATGAACTGACTGCATTAAGAGCAGCAGGCATTAATCCAATAAAATTGATACTACCCATTCTGTTTCTGGGTTTCCTGCTATTTCTGTTTACCGCCTATTTTTCCAATTATATCTTACCGGAATCCAATCATAAAGCACGTTCACTTTTTATCGATATCCGTACCCAAAAGCCCGCCTTTGATCTGCAACCGTCCACTTTTTATAACAATCTGGAGGGATATACCTTTTTGATAAAAGAGATCGATTCTGAAAATGACTCTCTTTTTGATGTGCGGGTCATCCAGGAAGCGAGTGAAACTCATAATCGTGCATTTATCAATGCTGAGAAAGGTTGGTTAGAGAGCCCTGATGAATACACGCTCTCCTTACACCTTTTTAATGGTTCAATATTACGATACATACCGGGGCAAAATAATCGGGAGGAAACAATTGAGAGTAGCAAATTCAGTCGATACAGAATGAGTTTCGATCTTTCTGATTTGGCCTTTTCACGATCCAATCCGGATCAAAGGACCCGAACTGATCGTACAATGAGTGCAGAAGCGATGCTTGCCGTTATCGATACGTTAAACTTGGAAAAAGACAAAGAGTACGAGAATTTCAGAAATAAAGTCTCCTACAGCATGCTTTCACCCATTAAATTTCAGGAATCACAAATGTTTGAACTCACTGAAGATATCGCTTCAGATACACTAATGATTGCAGATTCAAGATTTGTCACCTTAAGTATTCTGCCAAATCCAAAATCTCAGATCTCATCTATTAACCGAACAGTCATTGCAATTGATAAATACAGGCCGGAATTACATAACCTGAAATCTAATATGGAATGGCGTGATTTAAAAATTTCAGAATTTATGATTGAAGTTCATAAAAAACTATCCATTCCATTTGCCTGTGTAGTATTTGTCCTTTTAGGTGCTCCGATCGGTATTTTAACCCGAAAAGGAAACATTGGGGTAGCTGCTATTATCAGTTCTGTATTGCTAACTTTATATTTTGTAGCCATCATTCAGGGTGAAAAATTGGGAGACAGAATGGTCGTTTCATCCTATGTCGGTATGTGGGCCATCAATTATTTTTACCTGATTATTGGGGTCATCTTAACCCTTCACGTTACCACATCCATCAGAATTTCAAATTTACTGAAGCGAAGTGAATAAACTGGATCGATATATCTTTTTTCGGGTGCTAACCATCACGATATTCATGTTGGCAGTACTAATTTGCATTTTTATCCTGATCGATTTTTCAGAAAACAGTGATGAGTTTAGAGATCAGGGTGCAGCATTGACCGACATCTGGAATCTCTATTACCTCAATTATATTCCCGATATGACTCGTCTTGTCATGCCTGTTGCCGTTTTCATAGCTGTTCTGTTGTTGACCGGCCAGATGACAGAAAGATTTGAGATTATCGCTATAAAAGCTTCAGGTGTAAGTCTTTATAGACTTATTATGCCATACCTTTTTCTGGGTATTGTACTTGCCGGTACGGTTAGCTACCTGGATGCGTATATCATTCCGGCATCTAATTCGGAGAGAATTCAATTTGAACAGCAGTATTTAGGCAGGTCAGGTGAACGAATTGACAGGGGCGGGATTTATCGTCAGGATTCAGACAGTACAATGCTCAATATTAATTTTTATGACGCCAGTACCAATGTAGGATATAGAGTGTACTTGATTGAGTTTGCAAATGATCGAATAAGCCGCGTGGTAAATGCCAACAGAATTATGTGGGTCGATTCCACTTCAAACTGGATTACAGACCGCGCACGAATCAGAACATTTGAAGGGAATTCTATTCAGGAAACAGAAACCGAGAGAGAATTGTTTAATATCAACATTTTACCGAGAGACCTGGCTCGCCGTACAACGGATATCTATCAATTAACCTATCCGGAAGCCCGTGAGTACCTGAATGCAATAGAACGAATTGGAGCCGGGGGGATTGAACTGCCTCAAGTTCAATTGTATGGAAGAATAGCCTACCCAATCTCAATAATCACCGTTTGTCTGATCGGTTTTGCTTTGGCAGCACAGAGAAGAAAGGGAGGAAAAGGGTTCTATTTAGGCGCCGGGCTCGGCATCAGCTTTATTTATCTGACAATGATGAAAGTTATAGAACCTTTCGGAGCTGCGGGTACGGTCTCCCCGTTATTTGCAGCCATATTTCCACACGCTTTTTTTCTGATTATTGGTGTTTTTCTTTTTTTAGTCACCAAAAAATAACAATCAATCCCGGTCTCAACCCAATCTATAATCAGATTTGTGTTACGGCTCAGGCTTCAGGTTGCGGACCTCTGTAGTTTAGGGGTACATCAAGTTTCTCGCGTATCGTAATCGTCCCATTTTCACTCTCATACTTCCTGATATTATCCATGAGTGCTGTGGCCAGTCTTTTAGCATGATCGGGTGTAAGAATCAATCTCTTCACCACTTTTGCTTTTTTCACGGCAGGCATCATTGCGATAAAATCGAAAACGAACTCAGAAGGTGAATGGGTAATCATCACCAGATTAGAATACGTGCCGGTTGCCTCATCATCCTTTAATTCAATTTCGATCGGTTTACTTTTTTTCGAACTCTTTTGTTGATCCATTTTGATTTTAATTTCTGATTCTGGTTAATCGATCCTGTTATGATGAAAAAAATCGTTGTAATACTTTTTTTTAAAAACCTGCAAATAGGATCTTCAGATAAAGCCTTTTTCCCTCATCCAATCATCATTGTAGATTTTTGATATATAACGGGTTCCGCTATCGGGTAAAATAATCACCATCAGGTCATTTTGACCGAGTTTTGCATTTTTAGCATATTCAAGAGCCCCGTAAACAGCAGCTCCACAAGAACCACCTACAAAAAGCCCCTCCTCTTTTGCCAGTTTCCTTGTCATATTTAAAGAGTTTTTATCATTAACCTGTACAACTTCATCGATATATTGAAAATCTACATTTGCAGGTATGATATCCTCACCGATTCCCTCTGTGACATAAGGTTTAATCACCTCTTTTTTAAACTCACCCGTCTCAAAATAGTGTTTGTAGACAGATCCCACGCTATCCACACCAATCACTTGAATATCAGGATTCTGTTCCTTTAAATATTTGGCGGCTCCGGTAATCGTCCCTCCTGTTCCAATACCGGCCACATAATGAGTGATTTTCCCTTCTGTCTGATCCCATATTTCAGGTCCGGTTGTTTCATAATGAGCATCCCGATTACTCAGGTTCTCATATTGATTTGGATAATAAGAGTTTGGAATTTCTTCACTTAACCGCTGAGCAACCGAATAGTAACTTCGGGGATCATCAGGGTCAACATTCGTTGGGCATACCTCAACAGTAGCACCTAAAGCACGAAGTAAGTCAACTTTTTCTTTACTCTGTTTATCTGTCGTCGTAAAGATACACTTATAACCCCGTACTGCAGCCAAAAGTGCCAGCCCCATTCCCGTGTTACCTGACGTTCCCTCTATAATTGTCCCTCCCGGTTTTATAAGGCCGGATTTTTCCGCTTCATCAATCATTTTAACCGCAATTCTGTCTTTAACACTTTGACCCGGATTTAAATACTCTACTTTAACTGTAACTGATGCATTAATGCCATTGGCTACACGGTTTAAACGGACGATAGGTGTATTCCCAATAACATCTATGATTGAATCGTGAATCATATACCCTGATATTTTAAATAATTGCTTTCTATTTCACGCTAAAGATAGTAATTTTTGAATTCCTTGTTCTGTCATATCTGCATTATTTCATCTTAAGCTCTCTATTCCATTTATTTATAAGGAGCCTAGAAATAATTTTCCACTATTCGGTAAGAATCTTTTTTATATTCAATCAGGAATTTTAATCAACCAGATAGTTTTAAACCTATGTTTTTAAAACAGAGTAAACCAAAAGATTATGATTGTGGTTACAACATGGATCTCATGATCGCCGCAATACCACGAATCGATGACAAAGAGGAACAACTAAAATACGCTAAACGTGTAGTGGGTTTGATCAAACAGAGCCATCCAAACTGGGTAGAAAAAAATGGCCAGAGCAAATTGGCATGGGACTATTTTTTTGAACTTGCAGAGTTTGACCCGAGAGACTACGGTATCGAAAATCCATTTGATAGTGGCTCACTTGATGACGCTGAATAGATCCGTATCATACTACAACTATATCTTTATCACCTCTCTTGAAATTTATATCCTGCAATTTTTTATCGATCTGAATAGGAAAACACAAAGTTAATTTTTAACTTTCAATTAATATTGAAAGTATTGAAAGATAAATACCAGGCACTGATTTCCATGAGCAATCCGGAAATAGATTACATTACACCTACTACTTTTGTTGAATCGCTGGAATCTGAAGCGTTCACTGATTTTTTGCAATCTGTAAGCCGGACAAGTACTCCCCTCCTATCCATTACACTACCCATAGCCGGTATTGATCCGCTTGCTGCACTTGAGCTTAAGTCAGATTACGAAGAAAAATTTTATTGGAATCATCCGGAAAATTCTATCTCCATATCAGCAGCAGGATCCATTAAAGTACTGAAAGCCACCGGTGCTGATCGATTTCAGGATATCGCTGAACAGACTCAAAAGATCAAGGACGAAATTGAAGCCTATACGGTTATTGAGCATTCGATGGCAGGGCCCCTGTTTCTGGGCGGTTATTCCTTTGCTGATCATAATATCAGTAAAGAATGGAAACCGTTTGGAGCCGCACGATTTGTACTGCCGGAATGGATGCTCATTGAAATTGGAAGATTGCACCTGTTAACTTTAACGATTGTTAAAGCAGACCGGCCGGCTGATGAAATATATCAAGAAGTGATTTCCCGAATTACCGATTTTCTAAATCTTGCCGGCCATCTGAATCATAAATCAAATAACAATAAGAACCGCACGAATATTTTATGCACGCTTCAGGACACTGAAGATCGGAATCATTGGCATAAAAAAGTCTTAAAAGCGAAGAAACTGATCCAAGAGGGATTATTTGAAAAGATTGTGATTGCACGATCGGTTACCCTCGAATCAAAATGCAAACTTGAACCAACCATTTTGGCTCACCATCTCCGGGAAAAATATCCTGCCTGTACCAATTTTTTAATTCAGCGTAATCCGGATACATCATTTATTGGTGCCACACCGGAACGATTGGCCTCTTTCAGTAATGGTATATTCCTGACTGAAGGCCTTGCAGGAAGCATCTCAAGAGGACGTAGCGCTCTTGAGGACGCTACTCTGGCACAAACCCTGATTAAAAGCCGTAAAGACCGTAGTGAACATCAATTTGTGGTCAAAGCGATCGATCTCAGTTTAGAACAGTTTAGTCATTCGATTGATCATCCAAATAGTCCGCAGATTAAAAAGTTGAAAAATGTTCAGCATCTGTTCACACCGATTCGTGCATCTATCAAGGATGGTGTTCAAATTCATCAATTAATACAAGAGCTTCATCCGACACCGGCTGTTGGCGGATTCCCAAAAGAGGACTCTGTTCCTCATATTTATGACATCGAACAGATCGATCGTGGCTGGTATTCTGCGCCTGTCGGATGGTTCAACCTGAATGGATGTGGTGAATTTGCGGTAGCTATCAGAAGCGCACTGCTCCATCAAAACAGTGCAAAACTTTACGCCGGATGTGGTATCGTTTCTGATTCGGAGCCGGAAACAGAATGGAATGAAACCCTTCTCAAATTTTTACCCATGATGAACGCTCTTAATCAATTAGATTCGGGCTATGAATAACCATTTAGAGTGGACATCTGTACTGATCAGATCCCTGTATAAAAATGGCGTCAGATACGCTATCATATCACCGGGATCCAGATCCACACCTCTTGCTCTTGCAGCGGCCATCCACCCGGGAATTAATAAAAAGATCGTACTTGATGAACGATCAGCAGCATTTATTGCACTCGGAATCGGAAAAGCGACCGGAATACCGGCAATTTTGATTTGTACCTCCGGTACTGCCCTTGCAAACTACTATCCGGCAATCATTGAGGCAAAAGAGTCAGGTGTGCCAATGATCATTCTCTCTGCCGACAGGCCTCCAAATCTGCGCGGAATTGGCAGTTCTCAAACGATTGATCAATTGAATATTTTTGGGAACAACGTGGCCTATTTTCACGATACAGGTGAACCTGTCTCCGAAACTGATGATCTGAATCGATTGAACTACCTCGGCAAACAAGCGGTTCAATTCTCTGTTCAACGGGGTGGTGCAGTGCATTTGAACCTTCCATTCAGAAAACCACTGGAACCCACAGAAGAAGAACTGAACAGGCAAACGAATTTATCTGAATCCCAAACAACCACTATATCAGAAAGAAATTTAGTTTCAACTTATCGAATTAAACCGAACAAGCATCTGGTTGATATCATTAATAACAGTCGTAAACCTCTGATCATTTGTGGCCCTTCAGATCCGGCTCACTCTCTGCAATCTCAAATTAGAGAACTCGCAGAAACTTTGAACGCACCTGTAATTTCTGAACCCGGCAGTTCAGTCAACCCCGGTAATCGCGACCTGTTCCGCTTTGAACAGTTTTTACGTCAACCTGACATTCTCACTGAATTAAAACCGGATCTTATTCTGCGATTCGGTGATCAGCCTTTCACAAAATCCATTCTGGATGCTCTACCAGCGTGGAAAAATCTTGACCTGATCCATATAACCTCCAGAGAATCCACTCAGGATCACACAATGAGTATATCTGATCGGTTGATAGTCCATAAAGATGATCAGATCGATTATTCAGATATTCTCCCGAAATCTGATAAGCAATGGTTAGAAAAATGGTTGTCGATTGAAAAAAATGCCGCCGAACATCTTCTTTCGTGTTTAATGAATACGAAATCCTTTACTGATGGACATATTTTCTCATATTTATCCAAAAGTTTGTCCAATGACTGGAATGTGATGTTATCCAACTCATTTCCGGTCAGAGATATGGCTCTTTTTGGAAAATCATCTGGCAGACAGTTTGTGAATCGCGGTGCAGCCGGAATTGATGGCATCATGTCTACAGCTATTGGTATCCATCTGACATCAAACGAACCCAGTTGCTGTATTGTCGGTGATCTCGCTTTTTTACACGACAGTAATGCACTTTACTCTCTTAAGAGTACGAGTTCACCATTTCTAATCGTCGTTATCAATAATGGCGGGGGAACCATATTTCGAATGTTACCTGTATATCATTCAGCAACATCCAAGATACCGCGTGAATTGTATCAGGCCTACTTCGAAACGCCACAACAAGTTTCAGTGAATAAACTGGCAGAAGCTTCCGGTATAGACTATCTGTCAATATCTGAACAATCTCAACTGTCGAACCTGAAACCTTCAAGTTTGAGCAGCCATACCATCATAGAGTGTTTTACCGACGCTGATCAGAGTATGGAGCTGCGTAAGAAACTTTGGGGACAATAGGATGAAAATCTACGCCGGTTCAATTTTCTATCACTCCATCATTCACCAATCAAATAATTCTCTCCCGTATCTTGTCTTATTGCATGGTTTTATGGGATCCGGAAAGCTATTTGATCATCTGATTCAGCCTCTGAAAGAGTTCTGTAACCCGGTTACGGTTGATCTGGCAGGACATGGCTTGTCAGAAAAATCGGTGGATGCAAGCAATTATAAGAGTGATCAACAAGTTTCACAATTGGTTTCAATCCTCAGAAGATTCGCATTTGACCACCTGAGTATTTATGGATACAGCATGGGTGGCAGATTGGTATTTCAGCTTCTTAAATCGAATCCTGAACTCTTTGAGCAGGTTTTTATTGAAAGCGCTCATTGTGGTTTGAATTCCGAAAAAGAGAGAAGTGAGCGCCGGCAAATAGATGAAATCAGAGCTCACAAGATAGAAGCCAACTATCAGCAGTTCGTTAATGAGTGGATGAAATTGCCCCTGTTTACATCAAAAAATTCTGAAATTCCCGACAGCGAATTAAAAAAGATCTATCTTTCTCAGGATCCAAAAGCGATGGCTGCTTCATTAAGAGGATTTGGTGCAGGTAGCATGCCAACTGTATGTGATCAACTTTCAGAAATAAATCTACCCGTGCATCTGTTTGCAGGGGAATCGGATCAAAAATATGTTGAACTCTTATCCGATATCTCTTCGAAAAATGAGCATTTTACTTTGAGTATTGTACAACAAGCAGGGCACCGTATACATCAGGATCAGCCCGAATCTCTGATCGCTGAATTCAAAAAAAGACTCAGCTGATCACTCCATCGGCTAATAGCTACAGTTAATTAACGTGAGTTCGATATAAAGTTGACCACAATAAATGAATACGTCATATT
>JBBDJK010000036.1:0-1248 GCA_040879905.1 Balneolaceae bacterium
GGAGAATAAAAAATCAAATAAAGTAATGGGCAGACTGTCCGGGATAAGAATATTATGTTAGTACTTGTCATAAACTGCGGAAGCTCATCCGTAAAATATAACCTGATCAACAGCGAAGATGAATCGGATGTTTGTAAAGGTATGGTTGAGAGAATTGGTGCTGTAACTTCTATCGTAAAGCATGAACCGGCAAACGGTACATATACGAAAGATACAAGAGTGATTGCAAATCATAGTGAAGCACTGCAAGAGATCATGAACTATCTCATGAGTCCGGAAAACAAAATTATCCATTCAACATCAGATATTAAAGCAGTAGGACACAGGGTGGTGCACGGTGGTGAAAAATTTAAGGATGCCGTTCTTATTGATGATGAGGTTAAAGAAGCGATTGAACAGGCCTTCGATCTGGCCCCGCTTCACAATCCGCCAAACCTGAAAGGAATTCAGGCTGCTCAAGAGCGTTTACCCGATATACCTCATGTTGCTGTTTTTGATACGGCCTTCCACCACTCCATCCCCCCACACGCTTATCTTTACGGGATTCCAAATCGGCTCTATCGCCGTCACAGAATTCGTAAATATGGTTTTCATGGTACCTCCCACTACTTTGTAAGCCGCCAATATTATAAACTGAGCGGCAAACCAAAAAATGAGACTCGTGTGATCACATGCCATTTGGGAAATGGAGCATCCATTACTGCCATTAAGGGAGGAGATTCGGTGGACACTTCAATGGGGTTTACCCCTCTATCCGGGATGGTGATGGGAACGCGAAGCGGAGATCTTGATCCATCCATTCTCTTTTATATCATTGAAAAAGAGGAGATACAACTGAACAGCCTTCATGCGATGCTCAATCGCCACAGCGGACTCCTGGGCTTGAGTGGATATGCCAGCGATATGCGAGACCTCATCTCTGAAGCCAATAACGGAGATCGTCGATGTCAGCAGGCAATTGATGTATTCTGTTACGACATCAAAAAATATGTAGGCAGTTATATGGGTGTTATGAACGGTTGTGATGCAATAATTTTTACAGCCGGTATTGGTGAAAATTCACCCCTGATCCGGAAAAAAGCCCTCGCCGATATGGATGGTTTAGGGATCATTCTGGATGATGAAAGAAATGAAAATGTGAAACGGGGTGAGATCACTAAAATCAGTTCCGATAAATCGAACGTTGATGTTTATGTCATCCCAACAAATGAGGAGCTGGTCATCGCGATAGACTCGGCAAAAATTGCC
>JBBDJK010000037.1:0-1243 GCA_040879905.1 Balneolaceae bacterium
CTTGGATATCCAAACTTTGCGACGTTTGCTATTGAACCGCAAACGGCACAATCACCTGATAATGTATTGAATATGTTAACCGATCTGATTCCATCAGTCATTTCAAATACCGAACGAGAAGCAGAATTGATTCAGGAAATGATGCAGGAAGATGGAATAACAGACGATCTGAGGCCATGGGACTGGGAGTATTATGCAGAAAAGGTAAGAAAAGATCGATATGATATCGATGAATCTGAAGTAAGACCCTATTTTGAATTAGACAGGGTATTGAAGGATGGTGTTTTTTATGCAATGAACCGATCCTATGGAATTACATTTGAAGAGCGTCATGATTTACCGATTTATCATCCGGAGGTTCGAATATTTAATGTGTATGATCATGATGGTTCACAGTTGGGACTCTTTTATGCCGATTATTTTACTCGCGATTCTAAAAGAGGAGGGGCTTGGATGAACTCTTTTGTAAGTCAATCACACCTGAAAGGTCAACGTCCTGTAATCGTGAATGTGTTGAATATTGCGCCACCTGCAGAAGGCGAGCCGGCTCTTATCAGCTTCAGCAATGTAACCACTCTTTTTCATGAGATGGGACACGCCGTACATGGAATGTTTTCGGATGTTGAATATCCATCACAAGCCGGGACATCCGTACCGAGGGATTTTGTTGAATTTCCATCCACTTTTGAAGAGGATTGGTCAATCCATCCTGATGTTTTGAAAAATTATGCCATTCATTATGAAACAGGAGAACAAATTCCGCAGGATCTTCTGGATCGAGTGATTGCAGCCCGGGATTTCAATCAAGGGTTTGATACATATGAATATTTAGGTGCTACATTGCTTGATATGGAGTGGCACTTACTTGCTTCAAATGAAATCCCCGATGATATGGTTACTTTTGAAGAGCAGGCGCTCGCCAAATACAATCTGGATTGGGATGCGGTTCCACCCAGATATAAATCTGCCTACTTCTCACATATCTTTTCAGGGGGATATTCAGCTAACTATTACGCATATATTTGGAGTGAAATACTGGCTGCAGATGCTTTTGCTTTTATGAGAGAGAGGGGAGGGTTAACCCGAGAAAATGGAGATCACTATCGAAATCACATATTATCGAAAGGTGGCAGCGGAGATGCAATGGAACTCTATCGGGAGTTTCGAAATGGTGATCCGGATGTCAGCCATCTTTTGAGAAGAAGGGGATTATCAGCTCAATAAATTATTAAGGTTCTAAAAT
>JBBDJK010000038.1:0-40660 GCA_040879905.1 Balneolaceae bacterium
ACTTCTCAACATACACGACATTTCGTCCTAACATATCCATACTGCTTTCAAATGTCCTGTCAATTCCATCAGATATGGTATTCATAGCGGTTACGGATACAATCCCAATAACAATACAGGTGGTAGTTAATATAGCCCTCATTTTGTTCGTCCAAATAGCGGAAAAGGCAATTTTGGACCCTTCCAGTAGACTGATAAGTAATCTATTCATAAAGGTTACGAGATGTTAGGGTTCGTAATAAATTATGCTGAGTAAACTTAGAAATTATTCAACTTTGATATTTCTACGAAAGGGTTAGTAAATTTCACTCTTAACATAGAAGATCTCAATAATCTTCAACGTTAATATTCACTTTTTGTTACTGATTCTAAAACTTACATTATATTAAACGTTGTTTATTGATTAGCGTACGAAATGTTGAACATTTCGTTTCAGACAAATTGAATTATTTAAAATTATTATGGGAAAACTAGATGTTTTGGCTTTTGGGGCACATCCTGATGATACTGAACTTGGTTGTTCCGGCACCCTTGCCTCCCTTGTACAACAGGGGCTCCGGGTTGGTGTCGTTGATCTCACACGTGGCGAAATGGGTAGTAGAGGTACGCCGGAAGTGAGGGTGGATGAAGCCCGTAAGGCTTCCGAAATTCTTGGGTTAGTGTCCAGAGATCATGTAGGTTTACCGGATACAGAGCTCATCAACAATAGAAATAATCAATTACCGATCATTCAATTGGTTCGTTTGTATAAACCGCATATCTGCATACTTCCTGCTCCTGTTGACCGACACCCGGATCACGGAAATGCATCAGCACTTTTAATTGATGCCCTATATTACAGTGGCTTAGTGAAAATAGAGACCAAAGATCGTGAGGGAATCATTCAGAAACCGCATCGTCCGGCACATATTATCCATTATATTCAGGATGATTTTTTAAAACCGGATTTTGTATTTGATATTTCATCTTCAATTGAGATCAAAGAACGAGCTATCATGGCATTTAAAACTCAGTTTAATGTACAGAATCCCGGTGATGAACCTGCAACATATATCTCAGACCCCGATTTTATCAAATCATTGCGTGCACGTGCCAAAATGCTGGGACATATGGGTGGTTTTGAATATGGAGAAGGATTTATATTTAACCAAAAACCGTTTCCGTCAACAGATTTTCATTTTTTAATGGGAACAAATCCGAAACGTTAAACTACAACCATTATCCATTCATGATACATGCTCACGCATCATATAATTATTAAAAACTCTATATAATATGTTTCGTCCATTTAATTTTATTAAAACAATCATTACAATATTTTTGGTGGTTTTGACTGCTGTATCCTTTCCTGCTAAAGCTGAAGCTCAGGATATCCACCCTGAGGATATTTTACGGGCAGGTGCAGGTGACGCACAAATCCTAATGGGTGAGTATTTCAAGCCGTTCAGTATCGGTTTTGGCAATGGCCTGAATGCAGGTTGGTTTACCAGTCCAAAACCACATCAAAAGTATGGTTTTGATTTCAGAATTTCAGCTACGGCTGCCCTGGTTCCCAATCATGATATGATTTTTGATGTTGAAGAGCTGAATTTAAACGAATTGGAACTGGTAGACGGTCCCCGAAGAACACCAACACTGTTTGGACAGGATATCACCCCCGCCAGCCTTGGCAGCTATTACACGAATCCGGAAACAGGACAAACTGAAGAGCTCTTTTCATTTGAAATGCCGCCGGGGTTAGATTTCCGGTATGTCATCACACCCATGGCGCAACTCACTTTGGGATTAATCTATGACACGGATGTCACTTTCAGATTTTTTCCCTCATCCACATTTGAAAATGATTTTAATGTCAATATGTGGGGTTTTGGTATTCAGCATGGCATTAATCAGTGGTACAACCCAACCAATGATAAACTGGATTTATCCATTCAGATAGGATATACAAAAATAAACTCAACCGTATATTTTGATGTTGAACCTGAATTTGAACCGAATACAGAAGATAATAATCCACCTTCCACCTGGGAGAATCAAAACTCAAATTTCAATTCCGATGGACTGACAGTTAATTTACTTGCCGGGCGACAGTTCAAATATTTTACAGCATACGGCGGGCTGGGATTTCAAAAATCCGGTATTTCAATCAATGTTAACGGTACATACCCGACTGTGGTGCCAGTAGACCCTAGTGAGTATACTCCCGGTGGCCCTACTAAAAAAATTACACCGGTAACTGATCCTTTTGAGATGGAACTCCGTAATAATATCAGGCCCCAACTGTTATTGGGAGGCAGAATGCGATTTGCAACCATCACTTTATCTGCAACCTACACCCTGGCACAATATCAATCCCTGAATGTTGGTTTCGGGTTAAGTTTCAGATAAGATTTCGGATCTGAAAGGTTTTATTTATTTATTTATAATTTTGTGACAACCGAATTGAATATCTGTAGCCTATCTTTGAAGAATGTTTAATTCAAATCACAACTATGTTCGATTTAATGCGCATCGAGCCAGTTATCTGCAAGCCCCATATCTACAACAATGGGTACCGATAATGCAAATGCACCTTCCATCAACTCCTTAATTTTACCGGGCACTATTTCAGATTCAGATTCTTCAATTTCAAAAATTAATTCATCATGAACCTGAAGCAGCATACGGGATTTTAAATTTTCAGATTTAAGGTATTGATGGATATGAATCATAGCAACTTTGATGATATCAGCAGCCGTGCCTTGTATAGGCATATTGATGGCTGTTCGCTCAGCAAACCCCCGAATATTCCAATTGCGGGAGTTGATATCCGGGATATATCGCCTTCTGCCCATCAAAGTGGTCACATAACCATTCTCTTTGGCAAATTGTATGGTATCATCGATATAGGTTTTAATACCCGGAAACCGGTCGAAATATTGATCGATCATCTCTTTGCCTTCTGAGTTACTGATTCCCAGCCTGGAAGCCAATCCATATGCACTGACACCATAAGGAATACCAAAATTTACTTCTTTTGCTTTCCTGCGATGATCAGGTGTTACTTCGCCCAATTCTGTCAACCCAAAAATCTCTTTTGCAGTACGAGAATGGATATCTTCACCCTCATTGAAAGAGGTCATCATATTTTCATCTTCAGATATCGATGCAATTACACGAAGTTCAACTTGCGAATAGTCGGCAGACAACATTCGAAATCCCGATTCGGGTACAAAAGCTTTTCGAATTTCCCTCCCCCTTTTTGTTCTGATTGGGATATTCTGCAAATTCGGATTGGACGATGAGAGCCGACCGGTTGCTGCAACGGTTTGATTAAAATCGGTATGAATCCGGCCACTTTTTGGATGCACTAATTTTGGCAGTGCGTCTACATAGGTAGATCTTAACTTGCTTAATGAACGATAATCCAAAATTAAGGCCGGTAATTCAAATTCAACAGCTAATTTGGAAAGGACATCCTCAGAAGTGGAATATTTACCTGTTTTGGTCTTTTTTCCGACAGGCAGTTTCATTTTATCAAACAGAACTTCACCCAGTTGCTGTGGTGAATTGAGATTAAACTCTGTACCGGTCAATTCAAATATTTTATATTCGAGTTCTATCAGATCCTTAGTCAATTCAATTGAGAATTGTTCAAGCATAGCGGCATCGATCAACACTCCATTTCTTTCCATATCAGCCAGTACCGGTATTAATGGAAATTCCAGATCATCAGCGATTTCGATCAAGCTATCCTCTTTAAGCTGTTTTAAAAAAAGCTCATACAACTGAAATGTGATGTCTGCATCTTCAGCTGCATAATCTTTGATCTCCAGATAGGGAATATCAGCCATCGTTTTTTGACTCTTCCCTTTTCCAATTAGTGATTCGATTGGAATAGGCTCATATTTCAGATATTTTTTAGCCAATACATCCATTTTAAGCCTCTGGGAACTATCCAACAGATAAGCTGCAACCATCGTATCAAAATAGGGACCGTGAATGGTGAAACCGGCATTTTCGAGGATTAAGAGGTCGAATTTAAGATTGTGTGCTATTTTTATGATCTCATCATTATCAAAAATCGGACTCAAAAGATCACTGATTTTTTCACATGGCAGAGCATCCTCTACCCCAACCGGTACATACCAGGCAGAACCGGCCTGTACACTGAATGCTATTCCAACCATATTGGCTGAAATAGGGTCCAGGCCATCCGTTTCCGTATCAAAACAAAAAGCATGAACATTTTGAATTTCTTTTACCAATTCGACGATCTCATCTTCTGTTCTTGCCAGTTTATACGTAACTGCATCACGATCCAGGCTCACCGTACTGCTTGTGATGACTGATGAATCGTTCTCTTCATCAATATTAATTCCAAACAGTTGTCCCTGTCCACCGGGTTCTTCACCCAGATATTTACGAGTTAACGTTCGAAATTCCATCCGTTTAAAAAATAGCCCCAATTGATTCTTTTGTACTCCATTCCATTCAAAATTTCGCCATTCAGCAACTTCCGGCACATCGGTTTTGATGGTCACCATCACTTTAGCCTGCAAAGCCTGATCAGCATAATTGGTTAGCCCCTCACGGTTTCTTTTGGACTTCATATCCGGTGCAGCTTTGATAGCGGCTTCCAGTGATCCGTATTCATCAATTAATATAGGTGCCCCTTTTTTCCCAATGCCGGGAACTCCCGGAATATTATCCGATGTATCCCCAATAATTGCCAGTACATCGATTACTTTTTCCGGATAAACACCAAAGTAATCCATAACGCCTTCCCGGTCGATTAAATTAAACCCTCCATTTTTATTATCAGGTTTTACCATCGTGATGTGGTTATCTACAAGTTGCATAAAATCTTTATCAGGCGTAACCAGGAATACATTTACATCCTCCTCTTTTGCATGGTACGCAATCGTCCCAATGATATCATCTGCTTCATAACCATCCTGTTCAATATTTGTAATACCAAAATGGTTCAGCATCTCTTTAATCAGAGGTATTCCAACTCTTAGTTCATCCGGTTGAGGGGGACGGTTTGCTTTGTATTGTTCGTCGATTTCATGGCGAAATGTGGGTGCGTGTGTATCCCAGGCAACAGCAATATGTGTAGGCTCTTCCTCCTCCAAAAGTTTTACAAGAGTATTGGCAAAACCCAAAATAGGCCCTGTTGCAATCCCCTCTGTGTTCTTCAGACGGCTTTTGATGAAAGCAAAATGAGCTCTGTATGCAAGAGCCATTCCATCCAGGAGATAAAGTTTCATTTTATTGTTAGACATATGGTTAGATTACTATATTAGAAATATTATAAGTGTAAAATGAGTGATTTGGTTATCAGTTTTCAGCAATCAGCTTTCAGCTATCAGCAATCGGCAATTGGCAATTGGTCATTGGTCATTTATACAAACAGGCCTAAGTGAAGGCACTTTTATTGAACACTTCTTAAAAGGGCAATTTCCTCTGGCCATCGCTCGGTATTTGGTGTTTCAAGTATCATTGGAATTCCATCAAAGCGTGGATCCTTCATGATTAACTCAAAGGGTGTAAATCCAATGAATCCATTCCCAATGCTATCGTGTCGATCCACTTTCGAACCAAGTTCTTTTTTGGAATCATTCAGATGCATGGCTTTTAACATATCAAAGCCAATAGTCTGATCAAACAGCTCAAAAGTTTCTTTAAATCCTGCTTCGCTTGAAATGTCGTATCCGGCTGCAAAGGCATGCGCAGTATCGACACAGACACCTACCCTCTCTTTTTGATCAACACGTTCAATCATTTGAGCCAGTTGCTCAAACTGATACCCCATATTGGTGCCTTGACCTGCTGTATTTTCAATCACTGCAGTTACAAATTCTGTTTGATCCAAAGCCCAATTGATAGAATCAGCAATCATTTCAATACAACGTTCCGGACTGATTTGATTCAAATGGCTACCCGGATGAAAATTCAATAAACGAATACCCAATTGTTCACAACGCCGGAGTTCATCTAAAAAAGCATTTCGAGATTTTTGAAGTTTCTCTTTTTCGGGATGTCCCAAATTAATCAGATAACTATCATGTGGGATGATCGCATCCATAGAAAATCCATAATGTTCACAACCATCTTTAAATCCCTTAATACTCTCATCTGTCAATGGTTTTGACTCCCATTGACGCTGATTCTTGGTAAACAGTGCAAATCCGTTAGCACCAATTTCATTTGCTCTCTCCGGGGTATTCTCTACCCCGCCCGCTGCACTAACATGTGCTCCAATGTATTTCATTTTACTCCAATTGCCAGTTCATCCATTATTTCTAAGTCGAAAATACGAAAGCCGAAGCAAGAGCCGAAGGAAAAGTTTTAGTTTATAGCTATCAGCTCTCAGCTATCAGCTCTCAGCTTTCAGCAATCAGCATTCAGCAATCAGCATTCAGCAATCAGCATTCAGCAATCAGCATTCTGCTTATCATTTGCACGCATTAGCGCTCATTTTTTGAACACGAAGTAAAATCCTTTTCCCTTTTCACTTCTGCTCATCTTTTGTACGCGTTAGCGAAATCGACATTCGACATTCGACATTCTGAGATCTGAGATCCATATGCCTTTTAAAAAAATAATTCAATAACCTCCAACAAACTGTTGGAATTTCAAATCTCAATTTACATCTTTGCGGGTTGTACTTTTAATATTTAACATCAACTTCAACCAATTGGCTTTCAACAAGATTTATTAAACTCATTCACGCGGAATTATGAAATCATTATATACATTCCTTATCCTGTTTCTCGTCACAATACCGGTTGCAACTGCTCAAATGGCTGATGCTCCGGACAGAGCTGAAGGTGATGGTCCATTCGAACGATTAATCATTCGGGGTGTTACAATGATTGATGGTACCGGGGCACCGGCAATGGGGCCGGTTGATCTTATCATTGAGGGAAATCGGATAACTGGGATCCACAATGTCGGATATCCGGGAGTTCCCATCAATGAAAGCAGCCGGCCGGCCATTCGGGAAGATGACAAAGTTCTTGATGCAACCGGTATGTATGTGCTTCCAGGCTTCTTTGATATGCACGCTCATACCGGAGGAAATGCACAAGGAACCGTTCCGGAATATGTATATAAGTTATGGTTGGCACACGGTATCACATCCATCAGGGAACCCGGTTCATTTAATGGGTTGGACTGGACCATCCGGCATACTGAAAGAAGTGAAAACAATGAAATTACAGCTCCCCGGATCTTTCCCTATTTCGGATTCGGATTGGGCAGTGAAGAGACGATTACGACAGCTGATCAAGCTCGTGAATGGGTTCAAATGATCCGGGAACAGGGAGCTTATGGAATCAAATTTTTTGGAACCACACCTGAATTATGGAAGGCAACACTCGACGAAGCCAATCGTGTCGGACTGGGATCTATGGCTCATCACGCACAACCAAGAGTTGTATATGCAAATGTATCCAACACATCAGAACTTGGCTTACGGGGTATGACCCACTGGTATGGCCTGCCGGAAGCACTATTTACAGATCAAATCATTCAGAACTATCCATTAGATTATAATTATAGTGATGAACAACACCGATTTGAGGAAGCCGGCAAACTTTGGCAACAGGCTGCAAAGCCCGGTAGTGAAAAATGGAACCTGGTTATGGATCGTCTGATAGAGCTCAACTTTGAGATCAATCCAACATTTACCATTTATGAAGCCAGCAGGGATTTGATGAGAGAACGAAGGGCAGAATGGCATGAACGCTACACATTGCCTTCATTATGGCAATTTTTCAAACCGGATCGTCGAGCTCACGGCTCATATTGGTTTAATTGGGGGACGGAACAGGAAGTTGAGTGGAAACACAATTTCCGTTTGTGGATGAGTTTTGTAAATGAATACAAAAACCGTGGTGGGACCGTTACTCTCGGCTCGGATGCCGGATATATATACAAGCTATATGGGTTTGCTTATATCCGTGAAATGGAACTTTTGCGGGAAGCCGGGTTTCATCCGTTGGAGATCTTCCAATCAGCTTCTCTCAAAGCCGCAGAAGTGTTAGGAGTGGATGATGAACTGGGTACCATTGAAATTGGAAAATTGGCTGATCTGGTGCTTCTTGATGAGAACCCACAGCAAAACCTAAAGGTATTGTATGGTACCGGTGCAATTCGCGTAAATGAAAACAATGAAGCTGTTCGTGTTGGTGGCATTACTTATACCATTAAAGATGGTATCATATATGATGCTAAAGAACTACTCAAAGATGTCGAAAACATGGTTCAAAAAGCTAAAGACGAATCCGATTTTAAAATTACACAACCCGGCCTTGATTACTGAAAAACATTCTAACATCGACTCATAAATGAATCTAATGCCCTCATACTCCGATATTGAGGAAGCCGCTGAACGGATTAAACCTTATGCACACCGTACACCGGTCTCATCCTCTTATTGGTTCAATAAACAGCTGGGTGCGGAACTTTTTTTTAAATGTGAGAATTTTCAAAAGGTAGGTGCCTTTAAATTTAGGGGAGCCTGTAATGCAGTACTATCCCTGAAAGAATCTGATGGAAAAAAGGGGATTATCACCCACTCTTCCGGGAATCATGCACAAGCTGTAGCACTTGCCGCCCGAACCATGGGGTATCACGCAACAATTGTGATGCCGAAGAACGCACCCCGGGTAAAAGTGAATGCTGTAAATGATTATGGGGCTAAAATCCTTTTTTGCGAACCGACTATAGAAGCGAGAAAAGAGATGGCATTCCGTTTTATTGAGGAGACCGGTGCACACTTCATTCATCCGTATAACGACCCTATGGTTATTGCCGGTCAGGGAACAGCTGCTAAAGAACTTTTGGAAGATTTTCCAGATCTGGACATCATCATAGCACCTGTCGGTGGGGGTGGACTCATCAGCGGCACCTGCATTTCCGCCAAATTCATAAATCCTGACATTCAGGTGATTGGAGCAGAACCGGAACGTGCAGACGATGCCTACAGATCCTTTAAAAAAGGCTCAATCCAGCCGATCATACACACTGATACCATTGCAGATGGACTTCGAACATCTCTTGGTGAAATCACTTTTGAAATCATCAATGAAAAACTGGATGACCTGGTAACGGTATCAGAATCATCTATCATACGGGATATGAGAAATATCTGGGAAAGAATGAAACTAATTGTTGAGCCTTCGGCTGCTGTTCCTGTATCTGCATGTGTGGATCATAAAGTTGACATCCGCGGGAAAAAAGTTGGAATAATTTTAACCGGTGGGAATGTAGATCTGGATCATTTACCATGGCTGGATAAACTATAACCGAATGGTAAAAATTTCCGTTTATTTCAGTCATTAATACTCTAAAACACAGCTATCCATAACCTTAACAAAATATCATTGCTCATGAATCAATTTCGAATTCTGATATTAATTATACCGGTTCTGTTTTTCAGTTTCTGTACATCTGAAACGGAAACCACTCACCCCTTTGAAGCCTATCTCTCCAAAGTAGATAATGTGTATGAGTATGAACTTCAACATACTATTGAAGGTGATGAGTACACAGCTTATGTAGTCAAAATGGTATCACAGCAGTGGTTGACTGAAGAAATTGTTGATCAACCGGTTTGGTGGCATTGGTTAACGATCGTTGTACCGGATCAGGTGGACCATACAGAGGGATTGCTCTGGATCGGTGGCGGATCCACGGATACTGAATTACCCACAGAAGTGGGTCCATTGGCTCTTCAAACAGCACTCGCCACGAACTCTGTTGTGGCTGATCTGCATAACATTCCTTTTCAACCCATTTCTTTCCATGAAGATACCCGTCTTGATGAGAGATATGAAGATGAAATAATTGCGTACGGATGGCGAAAATTTTTGGAGGGGGGTGCTCTTGATGAAGATGCCGTATGGTTAAGCCGATTTCCTATGACAAAAGCTGCTATCCGGGCAATGGATACGGTAACTGATTTTACTTTAACCGAATTGGATCTTCAAGTGGATCAATTTGTCGTTGCCGGCGGATCCAAAAGAGGCTGGACTACATGGACTACAGCTATATATGATGATCGTGTAATCGCAATCGCACCGGCAGTGATTGACCTGCTCAATATGATTCCTTCCTTCGAGCATCATTGGCAAGCGTATGGTGAATGGTCACCCGCAATAGCGGAGTATGAAGATGAACATATCATGGATTGGCAATATTCTGAGGAGTATGCCAGGTTGAAAGAATTGGTCGAACCTTACTCCTATTTAGACCGGCTTACGATGCCTAAGTTTTTGATCAATGCTGCAAGTGATGAATTCTTTCTGCCTGATTCCTGGCAATTCTATTGGGAAGATCTGCCGGGGGAAAAATATATGCGATATATACCAAACACCGGCCACTCATTAAGTGAAACAGATGCGGGTACTACTCTTGCAGCTTTTCATAACCACATTATTCAAGACAGAAATCTGCCCTCGTTTGAATGGAGTAAAGGTAATGACGGATTTCAGATTCAATTGGATCCTGAGAATCTCCCGGATGAACTGCTGCTGTGGAATGCTCATAATCCGGATGGAAGAGATTTCAGGCTCTATGTGATCGATCGTATTTGGCTCGCACGTGAAATTGAGATTTCAGACTCGGGTATGATCACAGTAGAGATATCAACTCCGGATAGTGGATATAGTGCCTGGTTTGTTGAAGCTGCATATAACATTGATACCGTTACACCTTTGAAGCTTACAACAGGTGTGGTTGTAACACCTGATAAATATCCTTTTGAGCCCTTTCAGTCAGAAAATCCACTGGGGACAATGGAGTGATACTTTAACAGACGTCTGACTATCAAGGGGAAAACAAATATGCTCAAATCACAAATCAGTGATCGTTTAGTTTACGACAAAAAAAAGTGGTTTATCGTTATTACGTGCTACCACAATTCCATTCTCTCTCTCCCCAAGAGCTATTTCCTGAATGGATCGGGTCTGCCCTTTTATTAATAACCCGCTTTCTTGAAAAGAATGGGCTTTGAATTCTCTTTGAGAATTGACCGACAGTAGTACACCTAAACCGGCATCCTGGCGGCCTCCCATACTTGGTTTTACATCATAAAGATTTCCACCCATTATGATTTCTTTTCTCCCATTCAAATTGATGTCCATTGCAGCAATAGCCTTTACCGGAAATGTTTGAACCTCTGTTGGCAGTATCTTTACTGTATAAACACCATTACCTTCGCCAAATAAAACCAGTGATCGTAATTCATTCAACTCCTTAATAACAGATTCGTCCAACTTTTTTTTGTCAATAAGATCCGCCAGATCAAATGATGCATATTCAGCATAACTCTCTGCCTTATCAAGTATATACGGCAATTGCAGTTTTAATTCATCCAGTTGGTCGAACGGTTTTTCAGAATTGTTCTCAAAGTAACTGAATATCGGTGCAGTCTGGCCATTTCCGTCAAAATCATTCACATACATCTTAATAGGCGAATCCTGGGAGACTTGAAGGCGGCTATTCAAACCAAAATTTCCCAATATTATATCAGGATGACCATTTTTCTCAATATCGGTTACATGAACAGCTTGCCAGAGGCCATTGAGCTTTGGAAAAGATTGATCAAATGATCTTTGTTTAAAAGTACCCTTACTATTTTTAAAATAAGTTACCGGCATCCACTCCCCTGCCACAACCAGATCGGGAAATTGTCCTTCTTTCTCAAATACCCAATCAGCGGATGTCAAATTCCCAATGTATTTCAATTCAGGGGCAACTTGTTCAGTCACATCAGAAAATTTTCCATTCCCATCATTCTCAAGTATGGCACTTTGGGGATTGATCCCATAACGCCAGGGAATGGAGTGGCCTCCGACAAAAAGATCAATATGTCCATTCCCATTTATATCAGCTGCTATTACTACTGAACCATTCACTCGTAAGTCAGGCAGATTAAGCTCGGCTTTTTCGAAAGTACCATTCCCGTCATTCAAGTAAAGTCTATCCAGAAGCTTATCGTCACCTTCTGAATGTTGATTTCCGCCACTAACTACATACAGATCATTCCATCCATTACCGTTTGCATCAAAAAAGATTGCATCAACATCTTCACGATCTTTATCCATATCGAATTCAGGTTGAGTTGATTTTATAAATTCACCACTCTCCTGTTGTATAAAAAGTTCTGATGAATAACCTACAGAGCCGCCGATGAAGATATCTTCCAATCCATCTCCATTTACATCTCCGACTGCAATTGCAGGCCCCATAGTGGAAAGTTTATATGGCATTAGCGGTTCCCTGTTTACATCATCAAACTGATTCTCAATATGTGAAAAATCAAACCGGATCTCATCTGAGATCTCGCTTAGCAAACCTTCGGAGGCTTTAGATTTCAGGCTCGAATAGTCAAATATTCCTGATGCATCTTCGTCAATAAGCTCAAGTCTTTGATTAATTTCGGGTTGGTATAAAACCTGATACTGGTCATCAGGCCATATAACAAGAAGTGAATCGATCATTTCATGCGAATCTAAACCAAAATGGAGCACATGATCTACTGATGACTGAAACCCACGTGTAGGCATCTGCTCTCTGTAAAGTACCTGCTCGTCCAGATATAGAAATACTTTAGAGCCTATTCCCGTCGAATTAGCTGAGTTACTTTTCAATGAAACTTTTAAAAAATTGGAGATGTGATTTTCAGGAATTTGATTTTGATAAACCAATGCGGGCGAATTGATATTATTAGCAACGATATCCAATCTTCCATTACCATTTAAATCGGCGTATGCGGCTCCATTGGAGTAAAAAGGGGTACTAAAACCCCATTCCAAAGAAACATCTGTAAAAGTAAGGTCTCCATTATTTCTGTACATATAATTTGGAGAGTGAACTTCAGGCATTTGATCAATTATTCTGTAATCCAATTCTTTTAGCTCTTCTTCTCTGTACCACTGCCTGTTTTCATTTATAAACTGAATTGCATCCAGGTCAGTTGGACGGTGGGGCAGGCCATTGGTAATAAACAGATCATTAAAAGTATTGTTATTGAAATCCGCAAAAAGTGGTGACCAGCTCCACTCCGTTCTTGCAACACCCGAAGTAAATGCTGTCTCACTAAATAGGGGTAATTCTAAGTGAAGCCCCTGATTAATTTGTAAGGTATTGCGATGATTCTGTTCACCGTAACCAAACGATCTATACGCTTCATATATCGGCTTCAAGTCCGGCCCTGCAGAGCTCATATACCCAAAATGATCGCTAGCCATCATATCTACAGATATGATATCCATTCTTCCATCATTATTAATATCTCCTACATCATTACCCATGGATGAATAACTGGTATGACCCACCATGTTATAGAGACTTTCTGTAAATGTACCATCCCCATTATTAATATAGAAATAGTCATCTTCATGAAAATCGTTACCTACATAAATATCAGGAAACCCATTCTGATCGATGTCTGTAATAGCCACGCCTAAACCGTACCCCAATGCACTGCTGATGATTCCTGCTTCCTTGGTAACATCTGTAAAACGGCCCCCTTCATTTCTATAAAGGCGGTCACCTGCTTTGGGGTCATCCCGTTCTCTTAGTTGTTCCATAAAACCACGTGTATGTTGACTGTGAAAAGAGTGATTCAATAGAAAAAGATCCAATCGGCCATTTTTATTATAATCAAAAAAAGCAGCTTGAGTTGAATATCCTTCAAAATCCAACCCATATTCAGCAGCTTGTTCAGTAAATGTCATGTCACCATTGTTAATAAAAAGTTGGTTGGCTCCGCTTTTTGTTAAATAATTAACTCTGTTTACATAGATATCCAGATACCCATTACCATTCACATCAGCCATTGTCACACCGGTAGACCAACTCCCATCATCATCAATGATTCCGGCTCGATCTGTTATATCTTCAAACCGAAAATCACCCAGATTTTCGTAGAGCTTGTTATCTGAGGTATTTGCTGTAAAAAAGAGGTCCGGAAGGCCATTATTATTTAAATCGCCCACTGCCACACCACCCCCATTATAGAAATAGAGGAAATTACGGATATTGAGATCAGGACTCTTTTCCAATTCATTGGTAAAGTAAATCCCTGTTTGTGAAGGCGGTAACAGTTTAAATGGCGTGTCTGTTTGATTTGAACAGCCCCAAAAAAGCAAAGAGACTACGAACAAAGAGAAGATATTGACGAACAGGCTGCTTTTTCGATCATTTAATTGAGTCACAATTCTTTTCACTGACACCTGTCTTTTATCCACATTTTTGATGATATCTATAATATTTAAAGTTAAAATATGTAAATCCGATTACAATGACAGAATATCGGAAAATAATATCAAACAGTAAATGAACATAACCAGTGGTTCTACTCTTTACCCTATTCTACTTAAGATGAGCTGTGTTCTAAAAAGGAAAGTTATAACTATGACGGCATTTATCGTCACTATTAAACTGTAATACGGATTTGACGATTGAAAATTTGAGGGTACTGAAGCTTTACACCATTACTCCTTTGAGAAGGAAATTAACTATCACCAAAATGGTTCCACTTCAGGACAGCCTGTAAGTTCTCTTTCTTCATTCAGACAAGTTCGAAAAGGTATATTTCTACTGAAGATTCCGACCATATAACCGAGTCCATTCTCTACATTTGAGAAACCGTCCGGAAGGTTATAAATCAGATCTTCAATATTTGAAATATTGTCATCCCACTCAGGTCCTGCTGATGCTATAAAATATTGATTTTCAAGAAATTCAATTTGTCCTCCCGGTGATGATAATACCAGTGAGTTTTTCATTATAAATTCTTTTTCTGCAGCCGGATCCAATTGAACACTGTATTTTCCCATTCTCGAATCAACTTCGTTGGTACTCTCCTTTAATGAAAAAACATGGAACCTTTCTTCTTCCCAAAACGGTGTGCTTAGGCGATAATGCCATCTCGATTGTACATCAGCTAAATGCTCAATTTCATCTATAAATAGAAAGTATTCTGGTGGCGTGCCGGGTATCGATTCAGTAAGTATTTTTGGTATTGGAAAAGAATCCGGAATTGAAACTACAACCTGACTTTCAACACCATTTGGATTTTTTGCACGAACTCGATAAGTATGGCCGGGATTTATTTTCATTTCTGCCCAAGCGTTGATAACATTAAACTGGTTGCCGAATTGAACCAGTTTTTTATTCATTTCTATTGTGTTTCCACTTTCCAAGTCATCAATAAAGACCTCCATATCCGGTATTTCGGGCAGTGCATCAAATGTATTACGAACCGGTGCAATCCGTACCCATTGGGTATCTGCTGATGCGTCCAAAAAACCATACATAGTGAAGAAAAATTTATCATTCTCCTGAAAGGGTTCGAATGAATCCTCGCAAGAACTGAGGAAAGTGAGAAGGCAGAAGGCAGAAGGCAGAAGAATCCCTAAACGAAAGTGTTTCAACTGACTCATTACAATTTTTAGAAAACTTGTTGAACCATAATTAAAAAGATCAAATCGTGCCAATATACTTTTTCCCCTTCTGCCCTCTGCCTTCTGCCTTTTGCCTCTCAATGAATATGCATTTTCACTCGCTATCGTTTCACTCGCTTTCGCTTCGTGGGATAAAAGAGGAGCGTGGGATAAAAGAGGAGCGCTGCGTACCAACTCTGATCTTTGAACTATCATCATTTCACCTCCAGTTTCAACGTTAGATAAGGGGAAAATGACAGTTGATCGATTCTCCTGCTCGTGTAGATATCGTAGAAAAAGATGTTACTTTGATCATAGATATTAATAGCACCGGCCTGAACATTCAGGTTTGATCCGGATGCTGAAATTTGAAATGATCGTTCAATGGATATATCCAACCGATGTATGGTTGGCATGCGGCCTTGAAACGGCTTATCCAATATAACTCTTCTGATCCCCCTATCTCTGTTCACACTGGGCAGGCGCTCTCTGAAATCCAGTACATCATCAAAACCGAGAGGTTGGGTGAATGGTAGCCCGGAACCCATTTGCCACCTGATTCCTGTGGTATAAACACCGGAATCGAAACTAAAAAGAGCGTTTAACTGGTGTCTTCTGTCATGAGGTGGATGAAAATCTTGAACCGGTTCTCCAAACCAGATACTAAAATGGTCTTGAGCCGATTCATAAAGTGTCCAATTATATCCATATCCAATTAAGCCGTAAATTTTCCCCCTGTTATATTCAATACGAAAATCACTGCCGTAAACTTTACCGTTGGCAAGAGCTAAATCTGTTGTGAACTCAGCAATCGTATTCCAAACCGGTATTGCGAGGTTGTTCATCTCTTTATAGTAAGCTTCAACAGACCATGTTAATCCGTTTGTCACGATCTGCTGCCAGCCTATTGTAGTGTGAAATGACTCCAGTTGTGAATCACTGATAGGGGCGCTCATCCAGGCCACAAAAACAGAACTCACATCTCGTATATCGCTGATACCGGTAAGTGGTTGCAGATACAAACCTGCTGATCCACTAAACTCTTCACTTTCCCTTCCGAAGGGTCTCCATGAAAATCGAAACCTGGGTTCAAGACCCAGGCCAAAATCACCGTTATAGGAAAACCCCAATCCGGGATGGATATCCAGCTTACCGCCAATAGGTACAGAAGCCTGAACATGACCACCCATTAAAAATTGTGAAGAACTCTCCAGGTTAAATCCGGCAAATTTTTCTCCTAAATCATAACTGAGAAATTTTAATCTTGAAAAAGCTCCATAATCAAATCGTACATTACCTGCATATTGTCTCAGGTCAATGTCAAGATTCAGTCTCATTGCGCTGGATTTGAAACCAAATGGCCCTGAATCTTTCAATGAGTTAGAAAAACGTGAAAAATAGACATTGGTAGTCATAAAAGTGCTACTTCCTTCGGGAAGGGCTACACATCTTCCACCCATTACAAAATTTCGCCACTGTATACTTTCATCTGTATCAAAATCCATACGGCCCCGGTCGTACGTATGCAGAATCATACCTGAGCATCGTGTGTCATCTTGTATATAACTGGTTTTGAAAAATTGACTCTGAAATTTAAGAGGTTGACTTTCGATCGGATACCAACTGCTTGTACTTTCGATCAATGAATTTCTGGCTGATAAAACCCAGGAAGAGAGTCCCTTGACAATGGGTCCCTCTGCAAAAACATCAGCTGCAAAAGGACTGATGGAAGAGGATGCAGAAGTGTTATACAGATCTCCATGCCTGAGTTGCACATCCATCACTGAGGATATTCTTCCCGTAAATTTCGGGCCAAATCCACCTGCATAGAAATCAGCACCGGCAATAAGATCACCGGGTATCGGGGAGAAAAAACCGACTATATGAGAGGGTTGATAGATGAGTGCACCGTCAATCAATACCATATTTTCAGAAGGTGAACCACCCCGAATAAATACCTGGCCCCCTCTATCACCGGTTGTTACAACACCGGGTAAGGTTTGTAAATAGGCTGTTAAATCGCCGGAAGCAGGACTTGGCACTCTACTAATTTCACGGGCCGATATTCGTTGTGCTCCTTCGATTCGTTGAGTGGCTATGGTCGTTCTGGAAACAACTAATTCACCAAGTGTGGACTCGTCAGTCTCAAGAGTGATATTAAATGTTCTATCTTCAGATGAGCTGAATGTTAGTGTATCGGTAACTGTAACATAACCAATATAACTAACTCTGAATGAATAGGTACCGGCCTGGATTGAACCTATACGAAAATAACCATCTCCGCCGGTGGCTGCCCCATGCATAAGGTCTTCGTTTCCAATAGATTGAAGTAACACATTTGCTCCAAAAAGGGCTTCACCGGTAGAATGATCTGTAATAATTCCTTGCAAAGATGAATTTTGAGCATGCAGTTCACCAATGAAGAGTATCAACAGTGATATAATGATAGGTAATAGCTTGTTAAAAAATCTGTACAAAATATTCTTCTGTCTCCTTAACTCTGTTTAAAATCACTGGTGTCCAGATACTCTAACTTAATACATTTGAATAATTTCATTTGTATAAATTTGAAAAAAGATTTTTAAAAAAGGGTATAAAAAAACCCGGCAAGTGTTTTGAAATTCACACTTGCCGGGTATAAAGTTAAAATACTAAGTCAGTATTCTACCAACCCGGATTTTGAACGAGTGTCTCCTCGCCATCTACACGGCTTAGTTCAATCTGTATCTCAGGAATTGCATACCACTGATGTCTGCCTTCAAGTGGTGCAGCATTACCGAGTTTAGCCAATCGAGTTCTTTCAACTTGAATGTAGGCATTTAATACGTCCTGATAAGTACCCCATCTTCTCAAATCGAAGAAACGATGGCCTTCCATACCCAGCTCTACTCTTCTTTCCCAACGAACGGCCTGACGTGCAGTTGCCTGATTCGTCCATGGACCCGGGTATTGACCTACCTGATAATCAGCCCATGTAATGGATGGGTCGTCAATAGGTACAGAAATCGTGGATGCATCATCGCCCGGCCCTTGAACACCAACAGCGGCTCTGGCTCTGATTTCATTTACGATTGCCCTGGCATTCTCCAGTGAACCATGTTCTACTTCAGCTTCTGCAAGAAGAAGTAACATATCAGCGTAGCGATACAAGTGGAAATTAACCCCATTTAACTGAGAGGGTACCCACCCTACGTTACTCTGTGAACCACTGGCGATTTCATGCACATTTTTCTTAGAGTTATATTCGCCTCCAAAGTTTGGATCACGAACCCAGGATGCAGCATGCGGTCCCCAATCCAAATACGGAACACCGTGCCGGCCTATCGTCCAGTCAATTCTGGGATCTAATGGAAGCGATGAATCACTACCAATGTAATCGTCATTGTTGTTCCATGTACCCGGTGAAGAGACTGCCAATGGCAGGCCATCTCCGTCCACAATAAAGGCATTCGCCAAATTTTGTGAAGGCTGGTGAAATCCACAGCAAGTTCCTAATGGGCCACCATGCGGGAAGTTCAATCGTTCACCCCAGTTTGCATTATCTCCACCGGGATTACCATCATTCACAGATGCCTGATAAACAAGGATTGTTTCCGGGCCATTCTGAAAATCTTCAAAACCGGTCCATACTCGATGGAAATCCTCTTCAAGTGCATAAGGGCCATTTTGTCTCACATCTCGTAGAGTCGTTAATGCTGATGCCAAGTCACCACTGTAGGCTTCTACTCTGCCTTTGTATGCTTTAGCAGTCCAGGCTGTAACACGACCTACCTGGCCATTTCGTGGTGTATTCGGAAGCAATGAAATTGCCTGATTTAAATCAGCAAGTATTAATGAAACAGCATCAACACCTACATTTGATTTTCGGGTTTCTGTATCTTCCTCAGTGAAATAAGGGATATTTCCCCACATCTTCCAGGCTTCAAAATGGAAGTGTGCACGGAGAAAAAGTGCTTCACCCCGGATGCTGTTTGCAACAGCATCACCAATCGGAGCGTCTGATTCTTGCACACTATTCAGGAGCCGTATTGTAGAATTGGATCTTACTACACCCTCCCAAACAGATCTCCATTTATCATTCAGATATGCCTCAGCGCCGGATAGACCCCAAGTATAGTACTCAATGTCTTCAATATCGGGCTGATCTGTATTTTCCGAACCTTTGTAAGCGTCATCAGATGCTACACTTCCAAACGTCCAGTTACTTGAGGCTGCACCCCATCCACCACCTATACCGGTAGACCAACCTCCCAATACCCGGTAGGTTCCTATGAGTGTAGCTTCAACACCACTCTCATTTGCTAATGTGACTTCATCCAATGATCCCTGAGGGGGCGCATTTAAAAAGTCCTCACCGCATCCAACAATTGTACCAGCGATTATAAGGAACGCTGATCCAATCAATAATTTGAATTTTGATAGTTTTTTCATCGTATTCATTTTTTTTTCATTATTAATTAAATACAGCGCTTACTCCGAAAGTAAGTGTCTTATTGCTTGGATAAGAACCTCTATCCATACCTCGTGCCTGATCACGTACGTCAATACCACCGCTTGATGCACCTAAAGCAGGAAGTGCCGGATCCAGGCCACTATAACCAGTAATCGTAAACAGGTTTTCAGCCTGAACAAATAGTCTGAGGTTTCTCATTCCCGGTACTACATCCGGTGGGAAGGAATAACCAACCTGTAAAGATCTCAATCGAACATAAGAGCCATCTTCTACGAAGAAGCTACTCTGTTCATTACTGAATGTATCACTGATATCCAGTCGAGGATAAATAGCGCTACCGATGTTTGTGACCTGTCCATTTTCCACGATTGCTGATTTTGTCAACAAGTCTGTACGAACATTTGTATTGAAGTTTCTGAATACATAAAACTCTTTTTGTACATCAAAAATGTCATTTCCAAACGTTCCAAATATATTTGCATTGAAATCCCAGTTCTTATACTGAAGTTCCAGATCCAAGCCTCCTATAAAATCAGGATGTGGGTCACCGATAATCGTTCTGTCTTCAAGTGTAATCTCACCATCACCATTTACGTCCACAAATCGGAAACGGCCCGGCTTAGCACCGGCCTGAGTGACATGAGCATCCACTTCTGCCTGGTTGGCGAAGATGCCATCTGTTTTAAGACCGCGGAATGACCCAATTGGCTTTCCTACCTCGTTAATTACAGCATTACCGAATCGAGAGCTGATAGGTCCCTGGAATGAATCTTGTTCCCCATCTATACGAAGGATCTCATTTTTGTAATGACTTCCGTTAAATGAGATACTCAGGTTCAGGTCTCTGCTGATATTACCCCGGTATCCGATAGTGAAATCAAATCCGGTGTTCTGCATCTTACCGATATTCACAATTGGAGCATTTGCTCTACCCGCTGTTGCCGGAAGACCCGGTGCAAAGAGAAGGTTATCTGTCGTTCTTTCATATACATCCAGTACAAAGTTGAATCGTCCTTCGAAGAATTCAAGATCCAAACCGGCGTTGACAGAAGTGTTCTCTTCCCATTTAAGATCAGGATTTCCCAAAGCATCTTGTCTGTAACCGGTAACAATACCATTTCCACCACCGATTGCATAGAACGTATCACCGGTTCCGCCACCAAATAGGTCAAACGCACGACCGCCGGGAATAGATTGATTTCCGGTTACACCATATCCTGCACGAATCATGATGTTAGAAAAGAAGTCATTGTCTTGCATGAATGATTCATTGGAAATTCTCCAACCGGCACTCAATGCAGGGAATGTACCCCATCGGTTGTTTGGGCCCAAGCGGGAAGAACCGTCTCTTCGAACCGTTGCACTCAAGTTATATCTTTGATCATAGTTGTAATCAACTTTACCAAAGAATGAGAGAAGTGAACCAATGCTGCCTCCACTACTTACGTTTTTGGTATCCGGGTTACCAATAGCATCCTGAATGTATCGGGCGTTGATATCGGTTGTGACCAATTGACCTAAACTTCCATTTATGCCTCGATATTGACTTTCAATTGCTTCCTGTCCAACAAGAACATTGACATTATGTCTTTCTCCAAAAGTGTCCATATAGGTAGCTGTGTTACTCCAGGTCCACTCTCTGGAATTATTTTGGAATTCGGAAATAGACTCACTAAAACTCGGTTCCGAATCTTCAGGGAATCTTGCATTGAAGTTTGTTCCATTGCCAAATGAGAGGTTAAAACCTAATCTGCTCTGGACAACAACTTTTTCCATCACATTATAACGAACAAATGTGTTACCAAAGACTCGTGTGTATTTACCTTTATCATCCCGGTTGTTGTATGCAATTTTCAGAGGGTTACTCATATTGCCCAATCCCGGTGCCTTACCTGATGCAAAATTTCCACCGATGTCGTAGATAGGTACAATCGGTTGCTGAAGGATGTTTTTACCCATGATATTTCCTTCACCAAGATAGTCACCACCCAAGCCACCGTAACTCTCTTCCAGTGTCAAAGCAATGTTTTCACCAATAGTGAGATTACCAAGGCTGAAATCAGTATTTACGCGAATCGTTCCACGCTGGAAACGGTTATAAGCAGCTGTACCTTCCTGATCAAAATAGTTGAAAGATACATTGTATCGGTTGTTTGCTCCACCACCTGATACAGCTACGTTGTAATCCTGGGTATACCCTGTTCCAAATACAGCATCCCACCAGTTTGTGCCGGCACTTCCTGGCATAATTTGATTCTGCTGTTGAGAGGCTTGGCCCCATACATAATCATCTTCAGTCAAACCAAAGGGTGCCAAACTGTTCGTTGGATTCCGTCCATCATTCGGCCAGATGTAATTTGGGATAGCCGGGCTATTTGGATTACCATACGTGTTTGTCGGTACTGCCAAACCTGCATTTTCATGCACAGCTTTAAGAATTTGGTGATACTCAAGTGCGTCCGTAAATAGGAAGCTATCGTAAGAATTAACCGGTGTTGCCATACCTGTACGGATGTTCACTTCAACCTGCGGAGCACCTTCCGTACCTTTTTTGGTCTCTATAATAATCACACCATTATTGGCTCGTGAACCATAGATAGATGCAGAAGAAGCATCTTTCAATACCTGAATGGATTCAATGTCATTCGGGCTCAGGAAATTCATGAAAGAATCCTGTACAGGAGTTCCATCCACAATATAGAGTGGCTCGTTATTTCCAAAAGAACTGATTCCACGAATTCGAACGGTACTTCTTGATCCCGGTGATCCCCCGGCATCAACAGTCACACCCGAAACGCGGCCATCCAATCTCTGGAGGACACTCGCTGAAGTTACTCTGGATGCGCTTTCAATATCAATTGAAGCAACCGCACCGGTAATATCGGCTCGGCGTTGTGTTGAATATCCTGTTACAATCAATTCGTCAAGAAGAGCAATTGACTCTTGCAAAACAATATCGATCGTGTTACGTCCGTTTATCGCGACCTCCTGTCTGATATATCCGATATAAGAAAATATCAATGTTCCATCAGAGGGAGCTGTTAGTGAATATTCACCATCTATATTGGTAGTTGTACCTGTAGATGTGCCCTGTACCAAAATACTAACGCCCGGAATAGAGTTACCATCCTCACCGGTTACAGTACCTGATACATCGATCTGCTGTCCAAAGGCAGTACTTTGTATGAATACGACTAATATCATACTTAGAAAAGCTTTTACTATTGTGTAAAAGCCGGGACGCAGTGCATCAATAATATGATGTATACGTAGCTTTTTATCTTTCATAGTGCAATCATGTAGTTATGGTTAAAGTTGAATTGATGAGCGTAATAATAAAGAAAAAATGTAAAAAGGGATGCGTAAGTAAAAATTTTCAAACTCTCACAATATAAAGCCGTCAAATCAGAGAGATCATCAGATCCGGTTCATACTGACTTGGATATAGTTCTAAAAACTTTACTCAGTATCCAGTTTTTTCAGTTTCACTTGAATACAAAACTCAACAGTCAATAACTCATAATAAAGAAGCGCTACCAATTATAAAAATTGTTAAAAACATTTTTTTAGGGTTTCTATGGAAACGCTTCCATTTTTTCCGGCCTAAACCAATGAATATACATTCTACATATTATCTTATTATTTTACAATACTTTAACCGGTCATAATACTGATTTAATCAGGTATTCAGGAATATCCTCCTTTATCATCACTGGAAAATATGAGTTACAATTATTTACACTTATTTAACAATCAGATAATTTTTGAGCGTAAGACGAGGATTATCTCAGATATTGGGTACAAATTTATGGATACAGTACATAATTTTTGGATCTCAACTCTTCGTTATTTTATCCTAAAATTTGAAAGAATCATATTTATATGTCCATTTCATTCTAAGATCAATAGGACCTGTGATCAATCGGACAATGTTCCCAGATTGATCACTTCAACATGACCTATCTTTCCATCCTGGATTGTAAATCTTACCACAGTTCTGTAGATCTGAAACCCCTGTTTTCCTGCAGCACCCGGGTTCATGTAAAGCATTCGATCCAAATTTTGATCTCTTGATATTCTCAAAATGTGTGAATGGCCACATATAAATAGATCGGGGGGGTTGTTTTCAATCTCTTCACGGATAGGGATGCAATACCGCCCCGGGAGTCCGCCGATGTGAGTGATCCATACATCCACACCTTCCCGGACAAATCGCTGGTGTAACGGGTATACTTGGCGGATATCCTGTCCGTCAATATTACCATAAACACCTGTTAATGGGGCAATTTCAGTGAGTTCTTCCGCGATAGAAATATTTCCAAAATCACCGGCATGCCAAATTTCATCTCTATCAGAAAAAAATTCTTTAACTTGCGGGTCAAGATAATTATGGGTGTCAGATATGAGTCCTATCTTCGTCATGTAGATAAATAAATAAAGCTTATCTAATGATAATAGGAATCCTTTAGATACTCACAAAACTTTTTTACTGTCAATTCACAGATTCAATTAAATTCGGAGTTATTTGCAATCATCAACCACCTTTTCAGTCATTATTGTCACATGGAATGCACTGCATCATTTAAAAAGATTTCTGCCCGGTGTATATGATACAGATTATAGTCATTTTGAAATTATTCTGGCAGATAACGCTTCAACAGATCATTCCGGAAGATGGGTTAAAGACAATTACCCTGACTGCAAAATTGTATCATTGGACAATAACTACGGATATGCAGGTGGTAACAACCGGGCGGTACAATACGCCAAAAATGAAGTACTTATCTTCCTGAACAATGACGCCCGACCGGAACCGAATTGGCTTACACAATTAAGTGAATCATTTAAAAGAGAAAATGCGGATATCGTTCAACCTAAAATCAGGTCGATTGATGCCCCGGATCATTTTGAGTATGCCGGTGCGGCCGGTGGGTATATAGACCGATTTGGATACCCGTTTTGCAGAGGCCGGATATTTGACTCCATCGAAAAAGACACCGGTCAATATGATGACATAAAAACCATATTTTGGGCATCAGGAGCCGCTTTCGCAATCAAAAAAGATCTGTTTCAGCAGCTGGATGGATTTGATGAATCATTTGAATTCCATATGGAAGAGATTGATCTCTGCTGGAGAGCGCTCAAACTTGATAAAAGAATTATCTATGAACCGAAAAGCATCGTCTACCATCTGGGAGGAGGATCCATGTCGGAAGACTCTCCCCGAAAAATCTACTTTAACTATCGGAATAATCTTTTAATGCTGGTTAAAAATCTGGATCGTTTTTTGATCCCTAAACTTTGTATCAGATTGGTTCTGGACGGGTTCTCAGGAATTCGATTCCTTTTTCAGTTTAAACCCCGGCATATATGGGCGATTGTCAAATCTCATTTTTCGTTTTACCGGATGCTTCCTGCAGCATTGAATGAGAGAAACCGGCTACAAGAATCGGCTAAAAACCCTACTCCTGAATCACTTGTTTATCAAAATCTTTTACCCATCGATTACTTTATTTGGAAGAGAAAAAAGTTTACTGATCTCAAAAACTTTAATCCGTAGGTATATACCCATTGAGTTCAACACACCTAATTATTGAACGTTTTTTTTTGATTTCAAGTTGTGAGGATAAAATCGTGATCAAGATAAAATCAAACCTTTCACATTTGTAAATTTTAAATCTGTTTTAGTCGACCCAATGAAAAAATTGAATAGATACGATATCATCATTGCAGGTGCCGGGGCTTCCGGACTCTCCCTCCTATGGTATCTGTTAAAGAGTGATTCAATTCAACAAAAGCAGATCCTTCTGATTGATAGAGAACTTACACCCAACGATTCGAAAACTTGGTGTTTTTGGGATGATGGGTCGATTAAAATGCCGGAACTTATAGCCCACACATGGAAAACCCTTCGGGTGGATATTCTTTCTGAGTCATATATCTCAAAACTCAACAAATACAGTTATCACTGTATCAGGAGTATTGATTTTACGACAGGGATTTTGGAGCTGGCAGACAGGAGCCCGAATGTCACACTACTTGAATCAGATATTATTGATTTTAAGAGTGATCGTGATTTAGGTGTTATTCAAACTGCTTCAGGTGATTTTCAAGCGCCCTACATTTTCCAAAGTGTGATCAAGCCGAAGGAAACTACATCGGATATCTCCATGATCCAGCATTTTTTAGGGTGGGAAATAGAGCTTTCAGCCGAATTATTTGATCCGGCAACGGCTCTTCTCATGGATTTTAATGTGGATCAAACTCACGGATTTTCATTTATGTACCTACTCCCCTATTCACGAAAACAAGCGTTGATTGAGTATACTCTGTTTTCGAATGGCCTGCTGTCAGATGCACAGTATGAAGAGGCCCTGCAACATTATCTTACTCATACACTAAATCTGAAAAGTTCCGATTATCAAATCAGACGAAAAGAGAAAGGAGCCATTCCAATGGAAGATCGTAGATATCAGCTTACCTATTGTGATCATGTATATAATATGGGAAGTGTAGGTGGGTTCACAAAACCGTCAACCGGCTATACATTCCGTCGCATTCAGGACCGATCTGTTGAGATTGTGAAAGCGCTGGAACGTGATCAAAAAATTCCGGAAGACCCTGTCTCATCTTATCGATTCAGGGTGTATGATATGATGTTATTATATAATTTGGATAAAGATCAAGAAACATCTATCCGAATATTCCGGGATCTGTTCAATAAAAATGAGATGGAAAGAGTACTCGAATTTCTGGATGAAAAAACGACTTTTTTACAGGAACTCTCTATTTTTACCTCATTTTCTCCGGTTCCATTTTTAAAATCGATTTATCACATGAAACACCGGATTTTCACCGGTGCATAACCCATGATCGGATTTAGCAAAGAATATTCAGTGTAATATTTGAATAGTCTATCAGGGACACTAATCAAAATCTGTTATTCCCTCTGTAACCGTTTTATAGGGTGTATTGACAGGCTCTCCATCGGGTAAATTCAGGATGGACATTCCACTCAACCCTAATGTCTTTTTTACACAGTACATCTCCTTGACGCGTACCTCACCCATCTCCTTCTTGTTTAGCCCCAGACGGAATCTCTGTTTAGTGGCTTCTCCTTTGGTCAGGGTTAACAGACACACCTCATTTCCCTTGCGTATCTGAGCAGAGATCGCAGGTGCGGGTCCGAACGATTCATCATCGGGGTGTGGAAAAATGTAGAGTATTTTCATGGTCAAACCATTTGGTTCAATTTGATGTGATACACTTTCATTAATACATAATTGAGTGGATGAAACCAAAAAAATAACCCGCCGGGGGGTCTTCCCGTCGGGTTATTGCATTTCAACAACGCAGAACCGGAATCTTATTCCGGTTCTCTTTCTTTTTACTTAAGAGCAGCCTGTTGTCGATCCGCAGGTCATGCATTTGAGGCATGTTCCGTTACGGATCATCGTCATGCTGCCGCATTCGGGGCAAGAGTCGCCTGTATATCCAAGTTGTTTGGCACGGTCGTAGTCTCCGTCACTCGATGAACCTTTTTCTTTTTCCTTCTTCGTAAGTTTAACACTCTCAGAGACAGGTTCTGTTTGTTTTACAATGGTTTTCGATTTCTTGGCCACTTCTTCAGCCAGTTGATCCTCTTCAAAAGGCCTCATTTTCCTGAGAAGAATATCCTCGGGAGCCACATGAGCAAGATCATCTCTGCCGAGATATGACACAGCTAATTCACGGAAGATATAGTCGATCAGCGAGGTCGTCATTTTCACATGCGGGCTACCATTGACCATTCCACTGGGTTCAAATTTTGTAAATACAAAAGCATCCACAAACTCCTCAAGGGGTACCCCGTGTTGAAGTCCAAGTGAGATTGAAATGGCAAAACAGTTCATTAAACTCCTGAATGCAGCTCCTTCACGATGCATATCGATGAATATCTCACCTAATTGGCCATTTTCATATTCACCGGTACGCAAATAGACACTTTGTCCGCCGATTTTCACTTTTTGTGTATACCCGGCTCTACGGAACGGCAAACGTTGACGTCGGGCTACATATTTGTGAATAATTTTTTCAGCAATTTTTACGACCTGATCCTGAGCTGCCGCAACCTCTCCATCCCCGTCTTCATCTTCGAGTTCTTCGAGCACATCGCTCATAGAATTGAGTGGCTGACTCAGTTTGGAACCGTCTCTATAGAGTGCATTGGCTTTTAGCATTTTCTGCCAGGATTGAAGGTATGCATCTTTAAAATCTTCTACCGTGGCTTCATTAGGCAGGTTAATGGTTTTAGAAATTGCCCCTGAAATAAACGGTTGAGCCGCCGCCATCATATTGATATGGCCCATTGCCGAGATATAACGGGTTCCAGTTCTTCCACATCTGTTGGCACAGTCAAAAACCGGCAGATGTTCATCTTTGATATGCGGTGCGCCTTCCACGGTCATGGTTCCACACACAAAATCATTCGCTTCCTGAATTTGTTCATTACTAAACCCGAGGAAACGGAGCATATCAAAACTAAAATCTGAAAGTTGTTCCTCTTTGATACCCAATGTGTTGATACAGAACTCTTCACCTAACGTCCAGTGGTTGAAGGCAAATTTTATATCAAAACTACCGGGCAGTGAGGCGTTAATGGCTTCCAGTTTCTCTTCAGTGAACCCCAGATCTTTCAGAGATTCCATATTGATATGCGGGCACTCTTCCAGTGAAGCCGTTCCTTTCGCATACAGGATGATCTCTTTAATCTCCTTCTCAGTATATCCCAGATTTTTTAATGCGAGGGGTACACTTTGATTGATGATTTTGAAATAACCGCCTCCGGCAAGTTTTTTAAATTTAACCAGTGCGAAATCGGGTTCGATACCGGTCGTATCACAATCCATCACCAATCCGATAGTACCGGTGGGTGCAATTACTGTGACCTGTGCGTTTCTGTAACCGTGCTTCTCTCCCATCTCAACGGCTTCATCTGAATCTTTTCTGGCTGCTTTTAACAGGTAATCCGGACAGTAATCTTTGCTGATTCCCATCGGTTTGATGGTTAAATCTTCATACTCACCTTCCGCGGCAGAATATGCTGCTCTTTTGTGATTTCTCATCACTTTGAGCATATGCTTTTTGTTACGGTCATACCCTTCAAAAGTACCCAGTTCCGCAGCAAGTTCGGCGCTCGTTGAATATGCTTTCATGTGCATAACGGACGTTAAGGCACCGGCGATCGCGTTTCCTTCAGGACTGTCGTAAGGCGCACCTTGTACCATCAACGCGGCACCCAGATTCGCATATCCGAGACCAAGAGTTCGGAATACATAGGATAGTTCTGCAATCTCTTTGGACGGAAACTGTGCCATGAGAACGGATATCTCAAGTACGGTTGTCCAGAACCTGGAAGCGTGACGAATGGCATCGACGTCAAATTCACGACACGTTTCATCCTTGAAATATTTCATCAAATTTAGAGATGCCAGATTACAGGCGGTATTGTCGAGGAACATGTACTCTGAACATGGGTTACTTGCTTTTATTTCGCCATCTTCCGGGCAAGTGTGCCATTCGTTAATCGTATCGTGGTATTGTGTACCCGGATCGGCACATGACCAGGCTGCATAGCTGATCTGATCCCAAAGATCTCTCGCTTTGAGGGTTTTCATCGGTTTGGGTTCTCTGCCTTCTGCTTTCGCTTTGCGTTTTTCAATTCTGCCGAGGAGATTCCAATCATCATCATCCACCACAGCTTTCATAAAACTGTTTGGAATTCGTACAGAGTTATTAGAATTTTGTCCGCTTACGGTCATATAAGCTTCAGAATTCCAATCGGTGTCATACACATCAAACTCAATGTCAGAAAATCCCTGTGCGGCGAGTTGAATCACTCTTTCAATATAGTTCAGGGGAACCTGATCCACTTTCGCTTTGCGAATGGCCCTGCCGAGCTCTTTATGTCTGAGGGGATCTCGGCTAACGGCGCCATTATATGATTTTCCATCGATCTGAACCGGTTCGTGGCACAAACGGATGATATTCTTCAGGTGTTTTTGAGAGATTTTTGAACCGGCTACAATAGCTGCCACTTTTTGTTCCTCTCTTACTTTCCAGTTGATATATTCTTCAATATCCGGATGGTCCAGGTCGAGGGTCACCATCTTTGCGGCACGTCGAGTGGTCCCACCTGATTTGATCGCGCCGGCAGCCCGATCCCCGATTTTCAGAAAGCTCATCAAACCAGAAGATTTGCCGCCGCCACTCAATGTTTCACCGGAACCGCGAAGAGATGAAAAATTGGATCCTGTTCCGGAACCATATTTAAAGAGACGAGCTTCACGTACCCACAAGTCCATGATGCCCCCTTCATTCACTAAATCGTCATCCACGCTTTGGATGAAACAGGCGTGTGGTTGCGGATGAGTATAAGCATCCTTTGATTTAGTCAGTTTACCGGTTTCAGCATCAACATAATAGTGCCCTTGAGCAGGGCCGTTAATTCCATACGCCCAGTGTAGACCTGTATTGAACCATTGCGGGCTGTTTGGGGCTGCCATCTGATTGGCGAGCATATAACACAATTCATCATAAAAAACTTTCGCATCCTCTTCAGTGTCAAAATAGTTGTGCTTCCAGCCCCAGTACGTCCAGCACCCTGCCAATCTGCTAAAAACCTGGCGACTGTCGATTTCATGCGTGTATCGTTCCTCTTCATCCAGTTTTTTCAGTCTGGAACTATCTTCCTTAGACCGTTGCAGCCAGGCCGGTACGCCCTCCTCTTTTATTTTCTGTAGTTTAACGGGAACACCTGCTTTCCTAAAGTATTTTTGGGCAATGATATCCGTTGCTACCTGTGACCAGGTTGATGGTACAACAACATCATTCATCTCAAAAATTTTGGAACCGTCAGGGTTCTTTATTTCAGAGAGTCTGGTTTCAAATTTAATCTCATCATAAGGTGTTTTCCAATCTGCTTTTGTAAATAAACGGGTGAATTTCATGTTTGTCTCCTGTAGGTAATGAATCTGTTAGCTTACTAATTTGGGGTATCAATACTTACGGCTACCCCGACTGAACTGTAAGTAAACGTGCATGTCTGAAGTTCGGGGTATCTAATATTCAGAGCGAGTAAAATCAGGGTGCTCATTCGTAAAATCTGACTTGCAATATATTTGAGAGAAGCGGAGACAGCAAGTAAAAAATCAGTTATTTTTCCACAAAATAGAAGAGTTATCCACAATTCACAGTTAATCCGGTTCAGTCGACGGTTCCAACCACTTATCTGCCAAATAGAAAATAATTATAATCATGTGTTTTAAACTATATTTAAATCACATTTATATCATGATTTTTATTAATGTGGATAATTTGCACTAATCAGAGCTAATAAAAAGCATATTTTAAGTTGTTAACATTTTGATAAAGTTATCCACATTCAAATTAACATACAAGCCGATCTATCTTCAAATCGAAATAATTTAAAAAGTATTTAATTCAAATAGATATTTTTATTTAAACTTTATTAAAGATTAATTTGGATATGATTTTGACATTTTAACTATATGGATTGAATATATTTTAATTTAGTATTCAAGAATCAATTTAGATCATAAAACCGAAACTTGTTCAGACATATAAATGTACCCGAATGGATAGGAATCCTATGAAATACACATTCAAATCGTCTAATCAGGAGTTGAATAGTTTTTCAGGATTCCTCCTAATGAAAAGAAGATGTAATGTAGTGCGTTACTCTTCTTCGGCCGCCAATGTCTCATCAATGATCTTATTCTGAATATCATGTGGTACCTGACCATGTTCATGATATTTTCTGGCAAATGTAGCACTCCCTTGTGTTAACGATTTTAAGCGAGTCGTGTACTGATCCAGCTCCTGAAGTGGAACAATCGCACGGATCTTTTGAATGGTTCCTTCAGAGTCCATCCCCAGTATCTGTCCTCTTCTGGAACTTAGATCGCTCATTACATCTCCCATATAAATGGACGGCAGTGTTACTTCGACTTCATACAACGGTTCCATTAGTTGAGGGGAGGCTTTAAGGAATCCATCTTTAAAGGCCATCAATCCGGCTGTCTTAAAAGCCGCTTCATTTGAGTCAACAGAGTGCATGGATCCATCATAAACCGATACACGAATATCTCTGGCCCGGCATCCACTCAAGGGACCATTTGCCATCTTCTCCATCACTCCTTTCAAAATAGCCGGCATGAACCGATTATCGATCACGCCTCCCACGATGCAGTTTTGGAAAACGAGAGTACCACCCCATTCTAAATCAATTTTATCGATATTACGGACATTGAGATCATCTCTATCCGGCATGCCTTCATACCAGGGTTCGATGGATAGGTATACTTCCGCAAATTGACCGGCACCCCCACTCTGTTTTTTATGTTTATAGTGTGTATCCACTTTTTTTGTAATCGTTTCACGGTATGGAATGCGTGGCCTGATAAATTCCACATCCAGATTAAATCTCTCTTTCAGTTGATGTAGTATCATGTTAAGATGCTCTTCGCCCAAACCGTGTAGAATGGTCTGTTGTAATTCCTGACTATGTTCCACACTTGCGGACGGATCTTCTTTCTGAATCTGGTTGAGGGCGGATCCCAGTTTATCTTCATCACCCTCTTTTTTAAGCTTCAGTGCAACCCTCATGGTCGTATTTGGATAATTAATGGGTGTGAATTCGAGGCTTTCTCCTTTCATAGTGACAGTATCGCCTGAATGAACATCCTTCAATTTCACAGCCACTGCCAAATCTCCCGCAGCCACTTCACTTACATCAACCCGTTTTGCACCCTGATTCAGATAAAGTGAACCAATACGCAAAGTGTCGAGAGACCTTCTGTTTTCCATATCCATTCCGGGTTTAATGCTCCCACCGGTAACCTGTAAATAGGTTAAATCTCCAACATGGTTTTCAGAGGATGTTTTGAAAACAAAAAAGGATGGTTCCCCGTCTCTGTCAATCTGATAACTCTCTCCATTTTCCAGTTTCAGTTTACGATCAAGGGGCGTGGGAGCTACATTACTCAGAAAACCCATGATTCGTCCCGTACCCATATTTCGTGATGCACAGGTACAAAATACCGGGAAAATATCCCTGTTCAGAAGGCTCATTCTAAGTCCATCCGTCATTTGATATTCATCCAATTCACCCTTCTCAAAGTACATGTCTAAAAGCATTTCATCATTTTCCGCAATCGCCTCTACCAGTTCATTGTGAAGCAATTCTGCTTGTGCTCGTTGTGATTCTGGAATTGGCAGCTTATCCGGTCGCCCACCATCTTCCGGAAATTCATACATCGTCATTTTCAAAACATCAATGATTGCGTGGAACTCCTCCCCTTCACTATATGGGTATTGAACAACAACGACACCTCTTCCAAATCTCTCTTTTGCCATGTCAATGGTGTTCTGAAAATTTGAGTTATCACCATCCAGTTTATTCACGACAATCATCGTTGGGATATTCTCCTTTTCCGCGGCATTCCAAAACGTCTCTGTACCTATTTCTACTCCCGATTCACTGTTCAGTACAAAAATACCGACATCCGCTACTGCAAATGATTCAGATATCTGTCCATAGAAATCTGTACTCCCCGGAGTATCAATAAGATTTATTTTTGTTCCTCTCCAATCCAGGTGCATAAGGGAATTGTATATCGATTTCCCTTTCTCTTTTTCGATTGTATGAAAATCCGAAAGGGTATTCTTACTCTCAACATCTCCTCTTTTTCTGGTAGTTCCTGACTCAAATATCATCGTTTCAGCCAGGGTCGTTTTCCCTGAACCTGAATGCCCCAATAGGGCAACATTTCTAACTTTGCCCGGTTCATATACTTTCATCTTGTCTGCTCCACTTTTTTATTTCAATGTGATTGGTGATCTTTTCTATCGGGTATGACAGGAATATCTCCCTTTAGCCGAAACACGTATTTGGTATTATTCGACTACCCTTCACTTTTTAACCGATAACTTCCTCCAACTTCTCTGTATTTATAAATATGTTTATTGATTAAAAATGAAAAACCATCTAATAAAATCATAACTTATTTTTCAATTTCTAAACTTTTTCAACTCAATAACTCATTTTCAGTCAGATTTAAAGATGAAAAAAATACTTCTACTGCAAACAGGCGGAACTATTTCGATGCACTTTGAACAAGGTTCAACCGAATTAAATCCTGACAAATGGATTCATGTTTTATATAAGGAGATGCCTGAATTGCAGCAGATTGCGCATATCGATATCGAGAATATTTTTTTTGAGGACAGTTCGGATATTAATCACACTCACTGGACTCGGCTGGCCGGAGTTATTGCAAAAAATATTGATCGGTATGATGGGTTTGTCATACTTCATGGTACCGATACGATGGCCTATACGGCTTCAGCTCTCTCATTTACATTGCGCAACCTTACCAAGCCGGTCATCTTAACGGGCAGCCAGGTTCCAATGAGCACCATTCGAAGTGATGCCAGGCGGAATCTGGTGAATGCAGTGGAATTGGCAACTTGTGAAATAAATGAAGTAGCCATCTGCTTTAATGATCATCTTTATCGGGGAAATCGAAGTAGTAAAATGAATATAAACGATTTTGACGCTTTCTCATCTCCCAATTTTCCACCACTTGCAGAGATCGGAATTAAGATACAATTATCGCCAAATGGTTTCCGAAATCAGATAGGCAAATTTCAACTTCTCCCCCATTTTGATGATGCCATTCACGTCATACGTCTATTTCCAAATCTGAATCCTGCTATGCTTGATTGTTTGGATCTAACAAGAACAAAGGCTGTCATATTTGAAGCTTTTGGAATCGGAAATATGCCGATCAAGGGAGAGTACAGTATGCTTCCCTTTGTTGAAAAGTGTATTGAGAACAACTGCCATATCATCATCACATCGCAAGCCGCATTTGACGCTGTAAATCTGGATGTTTATAAGAGTGGAAAAATGTTAAAGAAGCTGGGGGGTTTGAGTGCAGGTGATATGACCATGGAAGCGACCATCACAAAATCCATGCATTTACTTGGTTTAAATCTGCCAAATTCAGAATTTCGAGAACAATTTATGAACAACCTGGCAGGCGAACGGCAGTCCGTAAATTGAAGGATAACTATTTATTTATTGGTTTTGATTTATACTCGTCTTGTTGCAAATTATCTGTATCGTTATTAATTAAATCCATTTAATCCGTGTTGATATTAAATATCTATCTGTCAACAACCCTGAAATGAGATTCTTATGTTATTTGTATTTGATGTTGAAACCATTCCCGATTTTGAATTTATTCGACGCACATTAAACGATTTCGAGAGTGGCGAAGATGATCTCCTGCTTCTGGCAGGCGAGCAACTGGCCAGAAACCAAAGTGGTTTTCTACCTCCCATGTATCACAGAATGGTATCGTGGGTCGGGCTTTGGATCGAGAATAACGGCAAACCGGCACAAAAGGCGGGTTGGAATGGAGAGGATGAGCTGGATGGACTGAAGCAGCTTTTTGAGACACTGATGACGTACAAAGATTTCGGGCTCATCCATCACAACGGGCGCGGATTCGACCTGCCGCTGTTGACGTATCGCGCCATGAAGTACAATCTCCAGATGCCATTGAGAATGAACCATTACGATATTCGATACCGTTTCAGCAAGGTGAATATCGATCTGATGGACGAATTCAGTAACTATGGGGCAAGTTCTTATCCGAAACTGAAACATTTGGGTCTGTTAATTGACGTTCCATTCAAACAAACGGCGGAAGGGAATGAAGTGCTTGCCATGTATCGAAAAGGCGAACTGGATCAGATAGAACACTACTGTTATGAAGATGTGATGGCTACGTATATCGTATGGCTTCGTCTTAAATATACCGTGGGTGATATATCAGAAGAGATCTTTACCAACCTGAATACCAGAGCTGTTAAAAAACTGAAGGAAATTCAGGATAGCTAAACCGGATTCTTGATCTGATGAATTTCGAATAATTTTCGTTTAAAGATTTTGAAACAGATCTAAAACCCGGGTGAATTCTTCATCATCTATCTGAAAATGAAAAGTGGCTCGAACCGTTTTCGGCCCGAACGGTACCATAGCAATGTCAGCATCGGCAATTCTTTTCAAAAGATCTTCAGCGTTTCCGTTTTTTACATCAAATAGAACAATATTGGATTGAACCCTGTCGAGGTCGATATGAAATGATGGATTTTTCGAAATAACTTTGGCAAACTCTTTCGCTCTTTGATGATCCTTTTCCAATAATTTATAGTGTTCATTCACGGCATATTCGGCAGCCCCTGTCAACAGTCCTATCTGACGCATTCCCCCACCCCACATTTTCCTGATTCTGCGAGCTTTTTTAATGAGTGACTCATCTCCCAGCATCATCGATCCGACAGGCGCTCCAAGCCCCTTGCTGAAGCAGATCGAAATGGTATCTGCAATTGAACCAAAAAATTCAGGTGAGATACCAGATGCTACCATTGCATTCCAAATCCTGGCACCGTCAAGATGCAAATAGAGGCCATGTTTTGTGGCCAGATTACTGATTTCCAATAACTCCTCTTCCGTGTAATAGGCGCCTCCGCCCTTGTTGGTTGTATTTTCCAACGCGATCACTCGTGTATGCGGATCCCACTCATTTCGGGTTCGTATTGCCGATTCGATAAGGGGTCCGGTTAATTTTCCGTTGATCCCCTTAAGTGGCCTTAACTGTATTCCGGATAACTGTGCAGCTGCCCCGGATTCATAATTAAAAACATGCCCCAATTCATCGATAATAACTTCATCACCCGGGCCTGTTAACAGATGAAGGCACAATTGATTACTCATCGTGCCGCTTGGGACAAACAGTCCGGCCTCCATCCCAAACATTTCAGCCATCTTTTGTTGAAACTTGTTGGTCGTTGGGTCTTCTGCGAAAACATCATCTCCAACTTCCACCTGCGACATCGCCTTCAACATTCCGGGCGTCGGCTTTGTAACGGTATCACTTCTAAGGTCGATCATAACCAGTTGATAATTATAATTTTAATAATTTTATTATTGGATCACTCTGTAATAAATGAATATGATTGTTTTGTTTGATTTTCGGGTTCAAACAAGGCAGTCATTATTTGTCATAATTAAAAAATCCCATCCCCGTTTTATCACCTAATTTACCGGCATCCACCATTTTCACTAAAAGCGGACAGGGGCGGTATTTCGGATCTTTAAATCCTTCATAAAGTACGTTCAGGATATCGAGGCATACATCCAACCCGATAAAATCAGCCAGGCGAAGCGGACCCATTGGATGTGCCATGCCCAATTTCATAACCTCATCAATCGCCTCAGGGGTAGCCACGCCTTCATATACACAAAATATAGCTTCATTAATCATCGGCATCAATACACGATTAGAAACAAATCCGGGTGAGTCATTGGCTGATACAGGAACCTTACCCAGTTTTTCGGATAGTCTGAGTACGGATTGTGTCACTTCTTCTGATGTCACCAATCCATTGATCACTTCCACCAATTTCATGACCGGCACCGGATTAAAAAAGTGCATTCCTATGCATTTTTCCGGCCGGTTGGTTGTTGCAGCGAGTTTGGTAATTGAGATCGATGATGTGTTACTGGCTAATATTGTATGTTCAGGAGCCTTTTGATCCACCTCCGAGAAAAGTTTTTTCTTTAAGTCAAATATCTCCGGAACGGCTTCGATTACAAGATCTTTGTCTGAAACGGCTTCCTTCAGGTTTAATGTGTGAGTAATTCTCGACAATGCACCCTCTTTATCCTCTTCAGATATTTTTTCTTTGGTAACCATCCGGGATAAATTTTTTGCAATGGTTTGGATCGCCCGGTCTGCATATTCCTGTTTGGTTTCAACCAATGTTACATCATAACCGCTTTGCGCAAAAACATGAACAATTCCATTGCCCATAGTCCCACCGCCAATAACGGCTACTTTTTTGATCTCATTCATAACTGATCCTATTTTTCAATTAATATCATTACTTTCTGTCAAAAGAGTATGTATTTTATACCCTTTATTCAATATTCAATGAAATATATCACTTTCAGCAACCCATTTTTGAATCTGACGGTTAAAAAATGAATTTCTTATTATTCAACCTGAAAATGATCGATCCGAATAACACGATTGTCAGTACTCATTTACTCACCCATGAATAAGTTTATAAAGACTACACTTTTTCTTCTTCTGCTGTTGGCCGGTATTTTGGCGATTGGAATCTACTGGACACTTTATAAACCACTTCCATCATATAGTAAAAATATTGAAATCAGTGAGTTAACCAATGATGTTGACGTACACTGGGATCCGTATGGAACTCCTTACATATATGCATCAAATGATGCGGATCTCTATTTTACAATCGGTTATTTGCATGCTCAAGAGAGATTGTGGCAAATGACTCTGTCACAAATTGCAGCTGAAGGACGATTTGCTGAATATTTAGGTGAAGAGATGGTTCCTTATGATATTCATCAGAGAACTTTGGGTTTTTGGGAAACAGCACAACGTATAGAGTCGGATGCGCCTGATTCACTCCTGACACTTTTACAACATTATTCCGATGGTGTAAATCATTTTGTAGATAACAATAAACAATCATTACCTCTTGAATTCTCGTTACTTGGAGTCGATCCTATCAAATGGACCGTTACACATTCCATTGCAATCTCCAGATTGATGGCCTGGGATCAGAATATGCATTGGTGGAGTGAATTGACATATGCATATCTGGCTGATCGCATGGATCCGGCACAATTAAGACAATTAATACCTTTATATGATGATCAAAACCCTGTTATGTTGTCTGATAATGCTAATTCGGCGGCAGCATCGATCAAGCCATTCTTAGAAAAGGAAATCGCCCTTCGTGAGTTACTTACAAAACGCGGTTTTCCATTTGGGAGTAATGCATGGGCAGCAGCAGGATCCAAAACAGCTTCCGGATTGCCAATACTTGCCGGTGATCCTCACATGGGATTAAGTATACCGGGTTTTTGGTTTGAGTTATATCAGCATACACCGGATTTTCAACTGGGAGGTGCAACGATACCCGGTTCACCATTTATCATACTTGGACAGAACCGGAATATGGCTTGGTCAATGACAAATATTATGGCCGATGATACAGATTTTTTCATCGAACAAGTGGATTCGGAAGATGAAGACTCTTATGTATCAGATAGTACGTCAATACCTGTCACTACTCAGTTTTTTGATGAAAGGGTAGAAGTGATCCGGGTTAGAGATGCTGATGATCAGATTCATATTGTCAGAAGCAGTCAAAACGGTCCTGTGATATCGGATATTCATCCCGCGTCTGAATTGATGAATAACCGGGTGGTCACAATGAGTTGGAAAGGGCATGATATCAGTCAGGAGTTATGGGCTGTATATAAAATGAATCGGGCAACGTCGATGGATGCATTCAGAAATGCAGTCGAACTGTTTGAAACACCCGGAATGAATTTTATTTATGCAGATATAGACGATAATATTTCAATATTTACGGGTGCATCACTACCTGTCAGAGATCACAACCCACTTTTATTCAGAAATGGCTGGGATCCCTCTTATCAATGGCAGGGATCGATACCATTTGATCAGTTACCCCACGTTGTCAATCCTGAAAAAGGGTATGTATCTCATGCAAACAACAAATTACATTCAGATAACTACCCCTATTATATTTCTACTTTTTGGGAACCCCCGTCGAGAATTATTCGGATCAATCAGTTATTAGAATCATCTGACAGCCTTACCACTGAGTATATGCAGATGATGCAGAGTGATGTTTATTCAGAACATGCCAGGGAAATCACAGAGATCATTGTACCGATTTTAAGAGGATCCGATACACCGAATGTATTTGAATCGGCCATCTCGTATCTTGAAAACTGGGATTATGAATACCATCCCAACTCAACAGCCGCTTCGATTATGGATCTGTTTTTTATGAATCTTACTGAGAAGATACTGATTGATGAACTGGGTGTTGATGCCTATCAAGCACTCATAAGGCTCGAACATCTGCCAGTTATGATTGTCACAAGACTTCTACGAGAAGATAGTTCATTTTTTAATATTACATCTACGCCTGAAACTGATACCAGAGAGGAAATTGTAATGAGTAGCATGGAAGAGACCATTCTGCAGCTTGAAGAAAGATTTGGACCTGAACCGTTTGAATGGCGTTGGGAAAATTTACACACATTGACTTTGCGCCCTCCCCTATTGGGTGAAGCCGGTGAAGCACCGGATTCTCCCTTTGGATTCAGAATGGTCGTGAATAACATATTTAACCGAGGACCTTATCCGGCAAATGGGCATGGATTAACAATCAATAAAAGCCAATATAGTTGGCACAAACCGTTTGAGACTGATTTAGGTCCATCCATTCGCAGAATTGTCGATTTTTCAAACGCGGGCAGGAGTTTATCGGTCATACCAACCGGACAATCGGGCAATCCATTTTCAACTAATTATGGAGATCAAACGAATATGTGGCTGGAAGGGCGTTATCGATACGTTTATCAAGATAGTACGTTCTTTCAGCAAACCAGTTTTCAGACGATGAGGTTGAGACGTGAGATGTGAGACGTGAGATGACGGAGCGGAGCGGAGATCCCGACCGCTGTCGGGGTGAGATGTGAAGAAGGTTAGTGGATTTTAGTGATAATGTTAATGAATTAAATGATTGTGATTATGATGAATAGAAGGGTCGGTTT
>JBBDJK010000039.1:0-40359 GCA_040879905.1 Balneolaceae bacterium
GATTACTACCACACGATTGTCGGAGAAGATAAATAAATTGAAGTATTTCCAACCTTTTTCAGATTTAAAAACTGATAAGCCATCCCTCACAAAACGTAGCAATTACATCAATTTTGCACTATTGCTACTATTTATGTCTTACCCTTTAATTGGTTGCGAATCGGGTGGAACGGTAGGAAGTGGGATTGATTCGAATACCGATGATGTTGTGGTAGATTCATACGACATAGCTGAAGCTGTCGTACTGAATGAAAACACTTTTTCGGGACGATTAACAAATACAATGGCCGGATATGTTGTTGATCCAATCTATGGCACCATCCGTTCTTCGGCTCTTCTAAAACCGGTGATTTCACAAGCAGAGCGTGATTCAATTCTCGATGATGATAAGATGTTTCTCAAAATTGTGTTCAGAGATGAGATAATCGGTAACCCATCTGCTCAATCACACTATGATATTTATGAGGCAGCCAATGTATGGAGAGGCACGCAACTGCGTTATAACCAAGAGACACCTATAAATTTTTCAAACAAGGTGGGTGAATTTCAGGTTACAGATGAAGATTCAATCAATGTGGAATTAAGTAGTGATTGGACACAAAATTTTGCGAACTATTTTAATAATCAACTGGCTAATCGTGATTCTCTCTATAGAAATAATTTTCCCGGTATTGCCATTGTTCCTTCAGAAAATAATCAAAACATGAGGTTTATAAAGACCGGTAGAGAAGCTGATCAGACTGATATGGTGATTTCTTCATTTTTTATTCAATCACCGATCGATGATGTTGATGAAGAAGAAGATGATGATGAAGGTGAAGATGAAGAGACGGAAGAGGATGATGGAATAACCCTACTGGCTCTACGCGACTGGGGATCATTATTTCTACGTACAGATATTTCACAACAAAATTCCGATTTTGTACTTCACAATACAGAATCTGTTCTTGAGATCACTCCTAATGTCCCTTTTGATCAATTTACAAGTACAAATATTGTCAATGCGCAATTGATTCTGACAAAAAACAAAGTATTTGAACAGTCAGACCCGGATTTTGAAAGAATAAGTCCCGATCTAATTCAGGTTCATGTTTTTAATGAACTCCCCAATGATTTAATGGCTGAAATCTATATAAAGGATCCAAATTTTTTCAGCGTTATTGAAGATGATGAAGATTCTTTTAAAATAGATATAACCCAGTTTATTATGAATCAGGTATATGGCGAGGAAACGGGTGAAAAACTATATGTGACTACACAGTTAATTGATGGATTACTCTATTCAACTCAATTTTATGGGTTGGATGCACCTGATGATCTGAAACCAAGAATTGTAATTACTACCATCAGATAAGCTATATGAAGAGACTGAGTATTTATATAATCTTACTATTTGCCATTACGACTACCATTTCAGTTTTTTCTAATGAAATACTTATGGCTCAGCAGGAGAATAAAGCAAATTCGGGTTCATTTTATTCGGGGATCGGGTTCGGTATACCTGTTGATCATACATCACCTTTTACAATGGGGATGGGTCTAAGTGGTATTTCAAACTATAATGCTATTTCTACAAATATTTCAAACCCTGCTCAATGGGGGCTAATCGGGTTTACACAGGGCTCTGTTTCTGCAAGTTTAAATAACTTTCAGGCAACTGACTTTAATTCTTCCAGTCAAAATGCAATTTTTGGAATTGAACATTTTCAATTTATATTTCCTGTAATAAAGAATCGAATGGGTATTTCGGCTTCCATCACACCAATGGTTAGAGGGGACTATCGGCAGAGAAACGGTAGTAGTTTTAATCCGTTACCCGGACAGGGAAGCTCAGTAGTATATGACTTTACATCAGTAGGCTCAGGTGGAATCAGTCGATTTGAAACAGGATTTGGTTTTTCACTTATTGATCAAATTTCTCTGGGATATGCTTTTTCAGCAAATATTTTATCAATGAACACGACTGTTTCACCAAGTTTTTCACAATCACAGTTTAGAGCAGTTAATTTTGAAAGAAAAAAAGAAGGGTACGGATTTGGCCATCGATTTGGAATCTATACCTACATCCGTAACTTGTTAAATGATGATGATCAACTAAGTTTTGGAGCTTCTGTTACTTTACCAATGGAAATTGATGCAGATCAACAGGTCACAGCATTCAGATTGGTCAACAATCAAAGAACATTGGTTGATTATAATATAAATTCACCAACCCGAAATGGGAATGTAAAGTTACCATTGGAATTTAATACCGGACTTACGTATAATTTAAGTCGTTTCGTAAATTTTGATGCCGAGTTATTGATTCAAAATTGGAACGATGCACTTTATACTTTTGACCCGGTACAGCAGGGCTATTTCAAAGACAGGGTTCGAACAGGGTTTGGAGTACAGTATCATCCATACAGATCTGAGCAAATAGGTGGTTTCTTGTCAAGGATCAAGTATAGTATGGGAGTCACGTACGACACCGGACATCTTGAGATTAATGATCAGGATGTTGAAACAGTTTCTCTGAATGCAGGAATTGGGCTCATGTCGATTAGATCGGCCTCTTCTGTTGATCTGAGTATACATTACGGTATTCGGGGAACAGAATCTGCAAATTTAGTTAAAGAGAATATATGGGGGTTTAAAATATCCCTTAACTTAGCTGAAATGATGTTTGTTCGTCAACGTTTTCAGTAATAATTTAATAGCCTGAAAAGTTATTTTTTTCAGAAATAAATCACAGAATTATGAAAAAGTACTTAATCGCAATACCGTTTCTTTTTGCAATTTCTTCCACGGTTCAAGCACAAAGTGAACCACCTTACGGAATGAGTGAAATTCAGGCCTATTCCATCTTCTATGAAAATTATAGAACAGGTGATTATGATATGGCTCTTACATTCGGCAGATGGATGCTGGAAAAGAAACCGGAAACGATTGAGGGTGTTAATCGATTTAGTCTTCCAAAACAATATGAGCGTATGATTGATGTTTATGAGAAGATTTCAAAACGTGAAACAGATCCAACCATGAGTTCCGCATATCTGGACTCTGCTATTGCTGTCTATGAGGATGCTTTTGCAACATTTGACGATGAGGAGTTTGATCATTACACATGGCATTTCAACAGAGGTAGATTTTATCAGGAAAACCAGTCTCAGATTAGTAACGGAATGGCACTTGCCTACGAAGATTATCAAAAAGCGTTTGAACTCGATCCTGAAAGATTGACACAGGCCGGAAATGGTTACTATATCCAAATATTGTTGGGTGAATTGGTTTCAAATAATGAGAAAGAAGCTGCACTTGAGATGATCGATATAGTTGAACCAATGGCCAGTGCAGAATTGGTGACTGCCATTGATGAAATAAGAGATGAGCTATTTTCTAATCCTGAAGAGAGAATTGAATTTCTTGAAGGCAGACTTGAGTTAAACCCGGATGATGTTGGAATAATTTCAGAGCTTGCTTCGATGTATGAAGAGATTGGACAACGGGCGAAAGCGATTGAATTTGCGGAACGTTTATATGAAATTGACGACTCGTTTGAAAATATCAGACGCTTGGTAAATTATGCAAAAGCAGATGGCCAAAACGCTCAGGCGATTAGATATCTTACAGAAGCACTTGAAAAAAGTTCTGATGATAATGTGAGAAAAAATGTCACTCTTGAAATTGCAGAATTACATCAGAACGAAGGAAATCTGCAGACAGCAAGACGTTTTGCAAGACAAGCAAGTCAGTTCGACAGAAATTGGGGTGCGCCTTATTTGGAGATCGCAAGAATCTATGCATCAGCCATTTCAAGATGTACATCCGGTAGACAGATCGACCGGGATGACAGAACAGTCTATTGGTTGGTACTTGACTATTTGGATAGAGCCAGATCAGTTGATCCCGGTTTAGCAAGTACTGTAAACCAGAATTACAGATCATATGAACCTGTATTACCTACTGCAGAGGATAAATTTTTTAGAGGTTGGGAAGTTGGGGATACAATCCGGATCGGTGGTAACATTTCCGAATGTTATGCCTGGATCAATGAAACAACAAAGGTTCGATAATTATTTGATTCAACCAATCCCTCCTTATCTTTTTAAAAGTGGGTGGCATCGTAACAGGGGCCACTTACTTATTGCTTTAATCGTTTCCTACACTCGTCTACATATTTAGATTGCTCTTCTTGTTGAATTTTCATTTGGAGCTGTCAATCAAAAGAAAACAAAACCATTAGTTAATAAATAGTGCATGGCACGTTCACACAAGAATAAAGGGCGTAGTAAAAAGCCCAATAAAAATAAGGGTAACAAAAAAAATGTTTTTGTACCCCAATTTCACCACAATCAACATACCCGTATTGGAGGCAGATATAACGGAGTACTTGAAATCAATGAAAAGGGGTATGGTTTTATCAGGCGAATTGATTTCGAGTTCAGTTTCGATTCCAAAGATCCATTTTTAAAACCGGAAGAGGTGAAGCTAAACGATCTAAGATCGGGACTCGTGATGGAGGGTGAATTTGAACAGGATCAAAGTGGTAACAGGCATGTCCATTCGATTGAAAAAATTAATGGAAAACCACCTACAGAGTGGCAAAAAATCAATCGATTTGAACTTCAAACGCCCATCATGCCAACAGAGTATATCAAATTAGGACTAAAACCCGATGATCTTGAATTGCGCGTGATGGATCTTATTAGCCCTATCGGCAGAGGACAAAGAGCTTTGATTGTTGCACCACCGAGAACAGGTAAAACCGTTCTTCTTAAAAAAATTGCGAAAACGCTGACAGATAATTATCCGGATATCCATACTGGAATCTTGTTGGTGGATGAACGCCCGGAAGAGGTGACCGACTTTCTTCGATCGACAAATGCAGAAGTCTTCGCATCTTCTAATGACAAACCCACGGAGAGTCATGTGAGAATCTCTGAAATGGCTCTCGGATATGTGAAACGAAAAGCTGAGTATGGTGAGCACGCTGTACTCTTGATTGATTCATTGACAAGGCTTGGCAGGGCCTATAACGCCGCTCAAACAAATTCAGGCAGGACACTATCAGGTGGTTTGGATATCAGAGCTTTAGAAATACCTAAAAAGATCTTTGGTTCTGCACGTAAAATTGAGGGTGGCGGTTCACTCACCATTATTGCAACCTGCCTGATTGAAACAAACTCGAGGATGGATGACCTGATCTTTGAAGAATTTAAAGGTACCGGGAACATGGAGCTCGTACTGGATCGTGAAATTGCAAATGACCGTATTTATCCGGCCATTAATATTGCTGCTTCAGGCACCAGAAATGAAGACAAATTCATTACTGATTCTCTGGAAGAGCGTAATATGGTGCGTAGGTTTCTTTTGAAAAAATCACCTAATGAATCGATCCAAATGCTATTACAAGTTATTAAAAGGACGGAGAGCAACGAAGAGTTATTTGCACAAATCGCAGCGACCATTTAAAATGTAATTCGGAAAGTTAGATTAGATCTTTGAAATGTTAATAAACCGGTAGTTTGGGATCAATTTTCTTGGCCCAATCGTTGATACCACCTTTCAAATTAATAACGTTAGAAAACCCCTTCTTTTCGAGAAATTCACAAGCTGTTCCACTACGGCTACCACTTCTGCACATAACAATAATTTCCTGCGATTCATCAAGTTCATCTACTCGTGATGACAATTCATCCATTGGAATTGTGATGCTCTCATAATCCAAATTGGAGATATGAAGTTCAAACGGATCACGCACATCCAGGAGTGTGAATGAATCTTTTTGATCTATTTTTGTTTTTAAATCTTCAACGGAAATCTCTTTCATAAAATAATGATATGATATGATGTTATGAGTATCTGTCTAATTTAAATTGCCGGCCCAGATATAATTTTTTTGCTTCTTCATCTTCAGCCAGTTCTTCTGTAGTGCCCTCGCGTAAAATTTTTCCCTCAAACATCAAATAGGCTCTGTCTGTGATCGCAAGTGTTTCATGTACGTTATGGTCGGTAATAAAGATACCTATGTTTCGGTTCTTTAAATCTGCTACAATTTGTTGAATATCTTCTACAGCAATCGGATCTACTCCGGCAAAAGGTTCATCCAACAGTATAAATTTTGGGTCCGTAACCAATGCCCTGGCAATTTCTGTTCGCCTTCTTTCACCACCGGATAAGCTGTATCCTTTGTTGTTAACTACCTTTTCAAGTCCAAATTCTTCAATCAATTTGTCAGCTCTCTCGCGAATCTGTTTTTTAGGCATAGAGAGAAATTCCAATACAGCTTCAAGATTTTGCCGAACAGTCAGATTTCGAAATACACTGGGTTCCTGAGACAGATAACCGATCCCCATTCTGGCCCTTTGGTACATCGGTTTTTTGGTAATATCAACATCATTCAATATAACACTACCGGATTTAGGTCTGATAATGCCCGTGAACATATAAAAAGTAGTGGTTTTACCGGCACCGTTTGGCCCTAATAAACCCACGATTTCACCCTGATAAACATGGATAGAGACGTTGTCTACGACTACTCTTTTTCGGTAGCTTTTGACCAATTCTTTGCTGAACAACTTTATATTAGTGTTTACAGGCACAATATTTGGGGTTTATATCAAGTCAAATGACGTACTGAAGATGTTTATGCAATTTCAAGGCGGTTGAATATTGATTCAAAGAATGGAATTCCATCCGTTGATCCAAGGTTGGATTCCATCGCCCGTTCCGGGTGGGGCATCATACCTAATACATTTCCTTCTCTATTTGTAATACCTGCAATTGAGTAAACAGATCCATTAAAATTGGAATCGGTTGTAATATTTCCTTTATCATCGCAATATCTGAAAGCGATCTGATCATGATCTTGCAGCTCTTTAAGGCCATCAGATTCGATGAAATAGTTACCCTCTCCGTGCGAAACAGGTACATTTAACAAGGAACCTTCTTGTAATCCGGATGTGAAAACGGAACGATTACTCTCAGTTCTGATCGTTACATTTTTGCAGACAAAGCGTAGTTTTTCGTTATGAAGCATGGCTCCGGGTAACAGATTTGCTTCCAAAAGAATCTGGAAACCATTACATATACCTAATACAGGCTTGCCCTTTTTAACAAAATCCTGCACAGCATTCAAAATGGGTGAAAACCGCGCTATAGCCCCGGATCTAAGATAGTCTCCATAAGAAAACCCACCCGGTACAATAAGCAGATCGATTCCACTCAGATCTTTGTCTTTATGCCATAAAAACGTTGTTTCAACATTCATGACATGTTTCATGGCGTGATATGCATCATGATCACAATTTGAACCCGGGAATACGATTACTCCTATTTTTTTTGACACGATTTTATCCTTATCCTTTAATTTCAGTAACTAGTTGTATTTCTTGTAACACGGAATTTATTTTCAAACACTCCTCAAAAGTGCCTTCATAAACGAGTGCTTTTCCTTCATAGTGTACTTTGTAGGTGATCTCTTCAGCCTCGGCCTGACTACATTTTAAAGCTTTAAGCAATTGGTTGATCACCTCATCAAATGTGTGTATATCATCATCATATAAAATCAAACGCCATGGTGTATCAACTGCCTCTTCCTCTTTTGTATCAACCAACACCTCAATTTCAGGACTTTTTTTAGGCTGATTTTGAGATGAAAGCGATATACGAACGCTGTTTTCATACATAGAGAATCAACTAAACGGATTCAATTGTAATATGATAATCTTCCATTACTTCATTTGCCAGCAATTGCGTGCAAGCCGTTTGTGCGAGTTTATGAGCTTCACCTTCTGAATGAGCATCAATTTTTAGTTCAATAAATTTTCCGATGCGAACATCATGGATCTCTTTTAATCCTAAGTTTTGAAGCGCCTGATAAGCAGCTTTCCCTTTTGGATCGAGAATTGATTTTCTGAGAGTTATATTAATTTTTGCTTTATACATACAGTTTATGTCGTTTTGATAAGCCTATAAGTTAACGGTTCTAACCGTTAGCTGCTACCTTCTGTAACAGTTCATTCAACAAGGTTTCTTCTGATTTTTCAGTCAGATCCAAACGTTCAACAAAAGGCCATCGTCTGAACCATGTAATCTGACGTTTGGCATATCTTCGTGTTGCTGTTTTAATATCTTTAACCATCTTATCGTAGTCAATTTTACCCGTGAGGTGCTGTATGGCCTCTCTATAGCCGACTGTCTTTAACGCCTGTATTTCCGGTGAGTACCCCATTTCTAAAAGGTGTTTTACCTCGTCCAGAAACCCTTCACGCAACATCTTATCCGTTCGATCCGAAATACGTTTGTGCAATTCGTTTCGTGGCCAATGCAGTACAAAAACGATGAGATCTTTAGGTTTATCGATTGGAGTATCCCGATGATAACTGCTAAATGGTTTCCCGGTTTGCGTCCAGACATCCAGTGCACGTATGATTCTCTGACGATTAAACCCATCCATTTTTTGAGCATAATCAGGGTCAACCTTTTGTAGTTCCTGAAAAAGATGCTTTAATCCTTTTTGGCCGGCGATACGATTCAACTTTTTTATGTTATCAGGATCGGAAGATGGAATTGGATCTAATGGCCTGATAATGGATTGGAGATGTAACGTACTTCCTCCACAATAGAGTATTTGTTTTCCCCGTTTTTCTATATCTGAGCGATACAATTTTTCCCGTTCAGAAAAAAGAGCCACAGAATCTTCAGTATCAGGATCGAGATTCGAAATATTGTGGTGTGGCACTTCATTTAACTCTTCATCAGTCGGTTTAGAAGTACCGATATTGAGGTATCGAAAACATTGCCGGGAGTCGACCGATATTATTTCACCATCCATTTTTTTTGCCAATTTAATGGACAGCGACGTTTTTCCTGATGCTGTTGGTCCGGCAATCATTATTCTCATGTGTACCTCAGATTTTAATGGGTTCTAATGCAGAAGTGAACCACCGGTCTCAATTTCTTCGATCAGATTTCTATTGTGAATAAACTCAATGGTTTTGTAAATGTCATCTTTAAAGTAGTGATCCTCTGAGGCGTGAGGAATGACATCTCTGATCCGTTCATGAGCAACTTTAACTCCATTACCGGGTTTTAGTGGTTTTCTGAAATCAAGAGCCTGTGCAGCAGTAAATAGTTCAATGGCAAGAACGGTTTCTACATTCTCATAAACACGTAAAAGGTGAAGGGCACTTATACTCCCCATACTAACATGATCTTCCTGGCCCAGACTTGTAGGTATAGAGTCGACAGATGATGGGTGACACAACACCTTATTTTCTGATACAAGTGCTGCAGAAGTATACTGTGGGATCATAAAACCGGAATTTATTCCTGTTTCCTGCATTAATAGCTTCGGTAATCCGTCATGTCCCTCCAGAAGCAGATAAGTTCTTCTTTCTGATATACTGGCAATTTCTGCTAATGCAATTTTTGCAAAATCAAGTACCAGTGCCAGTGGTTGACCATGAAAATTCCCACCACTGAGAATATCTCCGTTTTGAAATACGAGTGGATTGTCTGTCACAGAATTGATTTCTGTTTCCACAACGGATATAGAGTGACCAATGGCATCACGACTCGCTCCATGAACCTGTGGCACACACCTTAGACAATATGGGTCCTGCACTTTACCACAGTTCCTGTGTGATTCCAGAATTTCACTATCTTGAAGAAGAAAACGGATGTTATCCGCCACTTCCTTCTGTCCGCGATGGGGTCGAATTTCATGAATACGCTTATCAAAAGGTGTAATACTTCCCTGAAGTGCTTCAAGACTCATGGCGGCAGCAATATCTGCCATTTTTAAAAGGTGTAACGATTTCTCAAGAATATAAGCCCCATAGGCACACATTAATTGAGTACCGTTTATAAGGGATAAGCCATCTTTTGGTTTTAAATCGACTGGTTCTATATTGTATTTTTTCAGAATAATGGACGCATCAATAATATCGGTTCCCTCCTTATTCCATATTTCACCTAATCCCAAAAGGGGTAACGACATATGTGCCAATGGAGCTAAATCGCCGGAGGCACCGACACTCCCTTTTTCCGGCATAGCCGGTATCAAATCTTTTTCAAGAAAAAATAATAATCGGTTAAATGTCTCTGAAGAGATACCTGAATATCCAATACCAAGCGAGTGAACTTTTAATTGAAGGATCAGTCTACTTATCTCTTTTGGAACCCGATTGCCCACACCAACGGAATGCGACAGGATCAAATTTCGCTGCAAACGGGACAGATTTTCTCCCTCAATACGTTTATTGGCAAGTGCACCAAAACCCGTATTGATGCCGTAATAGGTGTTCCCATCCATCAATGCTCTCTCAACAATGGATCGGGAGCGAAGGATATTATCAGGATTTTTTTTATGATACTGACGACTCTTTTCAAGATCTTCGTAGAGATATTGAATCTTTACTTTTACCGGGTTCATAAATTAATATTCTATACAGTTAATGAAGTAATAATTTTTGCAAATGGTTTCAATATGCCAAATTAAAAGAGTGAATTTCTCTGTTTAATCTTAAAAAAATGTCCAGACTTATTACTCTATTTCATCACAGAACCTTATATTTAACTCTAATAAATCAATGTAATGATAATCAAAAAGTAAAGAGAACCATATTATGGCTAACATAAATAAAACTAAAGGTGTGATTGGTATTTTGACGGGGGGAGGTGATGTGCCCGGGCTTAATCCGGCGATTCGAGGTGTTACCATTCGAGCCATCAGAGAAGGATATAAAGTAATCGGTATTCGCAGAGGTTGGGGCGGTATGATCGATATCATTCGTGATAAGGATGCGGATAACAGTGCAAACTATTTTGAATTGACTGAAGAGGTGGTTAACAAAGCAGCCAGAACCGGAGGTACTTTTCTCCATAGTTCCAGAACCAATCCGAGCCGTGTCAGCAGAAATGATATGCCGGATCAGTACAAAAGCAAGTATACAGACGATATAAACGATCTGACAAATGAAGTTTTAAAAAACCTCGATTTTCTTGGCATAGATGCGATGATTCCAATTGGTGGTGACGATACACTTAGTTATGGTGTAAGATTACATCAAGAAGGATTTAATGTAGTGGCTATTCCAAAAACGATGGACAATGATGTGCCGGGCACTGATTACTGTATCGGTTTTAGCACCTGTATCTCAAGAACGATACAACTTGCTAATGATCTTCGTACACCTGCCGGTTCACATGAAAGATTTTTAGTTATGGAAGTCTTTGGAAGATATGCCGGATTTACAGCGATGTTGCCGACACTTGCAGGTGCATCTGACAGATGCCTGATTCCTGAATCCAAATTTGATCTTGAACACCTGACAGAGATTATGGTCAGTGACCGAAATCGCAGCTCAAGCAAATACTCTTCGGTGATGATTTCTGAAGGAGCCATGATAGAGGGTCGTGAAATGGTTTACGAGGGCGATGAAGCAGATGCTTATGGCCATAAAAAACTGGGTGGTATCGGTGATGTTGTATCAGCCGAAATCAAAAAACGATCTGCGAAGTATAACAATGGCAGAGAGATCGGAGTGATCAATCAGAAACTCGGTTACACCATTCGGGGTGGTAATCCGGATGCTATCGATAGTATTGCCCCAATGGCATTCGGAAATATCGCACTGGATCATGTACTCAGAAAAGAATATGGCCGATTGGTTGTTCTGAATAACGGTACTTACGGAAGTACGGATATAAATGTAGTCACCAGCTCAGATAAAGTAGTTGATATCGATAAATACTATAATATGGATCGATTAAGACCCTTCTATAATGTATTCGAGAATCAGCCTCTTTTTATCATGGCCAGTAGTTTATCTAAGAAATAGAACTTAATAATCTATTGTTTTCTAAGCCGGCAATCATTTACCATGTAGATGTTGCCGGCTTTTTTATTAGAATTGATCTGCTATTCTGCATACCGTTTCCCACAGTAAACAAATATGCACAGGCAAATAGACTCCGGTTTGTATCAAAAATGCTTGGGAATCAATGTCTGAATTATTTCCACAATAAAAAAAGATGCCGCGATCTTTTTGGTATTATTCTTGGAATCAGGATTGGGTGTAGAATTGAACGGTCGTTTTTGGAGTCTGGTTATGGATGTTGTGTCCTCTTTGGGAACCTATACTCACATTTTAAATGAATTGAATGACCAAGGTTATGATATTTTAGTTAATTGGGGCAGTATCAAATATTCAAGAAAAAATAGTAAGCCAGCATAATGGCAACACCCACCTTCAGTCCGGTTGCTACCAGATAACCTACAAAAGAACCCAATGCTGACCGAAGAGCTGAGTCACTTTTTTTTCCGGCAACCAATTCACCAATAAAAGCACCAATAATCGGCCCAAAAAGAAGACCGGCAGGTGGGAAAAAGAATACTCCGAAAACTGCACCCAAAAAAGCACCGTATATACCCATTTTGCTGCCACCGGATCGTCTGGCTCCTTCAGCAGGCATAAAAGAGTCGAGTGTAACCGTGATGATGACAACGATTCCCCACGAAATAAGGAAAAGCCAGCTAAAAAGTCCGTCTTGGCTGAAATGAAGAATTAAAATACCGATATAACTGAGTGGCGGGCCCGGAACGATGGGTAAAAATGCTCCTATAATTCCGGCAACGATAAAAATAGAAGCAATAACAATAAAAAGTGTTTCCATTCGGGTTTTAAATACGGTTCAAAAGATCGAATTCGAAGAGGTTGACTCTCTGAATGATAATGGTTTCAATCTTACGAAACTGATTCATTTTTGATTCATTCCTAATGCCAATCCAATCAAATTGAGGAATAACAAAACTTCGCCGATTTAATTTACCCGATCTTATAATATCAGGCTAATTAATCATCAGAAACAGTAAATACCTCTGTTTTAAAGAAGGGTATTCCGGTTTCTGTGATCCCTTCAAAGACAATGCGATAATTGGATGGAATATCGTTGGTCCAAAATCGAATCGTTCGCCCGGTTTCCGGAATTTCCAAACGATCTTCCCAATGCAGCGTAATCCGGCTATCTTCTTGTTCCAGATCTCTCGGAACGGTGATCCCATACTTGGGTGAATAGAACTGTGAAGGTGGCTGATAGCCTTGAACAAACGATGTAATCAAGCCCCTTGTGTCACTACCCTGAACTCCGCCTCCGCTTCTGGTTCGTACCATCAAGACTCCGCCTGCGCCCCTTGCACCAAAAAAACCGAGTTCAGAGGATCTTCTGAATACATTTATTGACTGAATATCCATAGAACTCATCGCGAGCAAACTACTAAAATCTGTTTCAATATCATCAACAATGATGATAGGGGCTGGTAAAACGGTTAGATTTGCAGAACCGGTATTAATGGATAGCCCATGCTGTTCGGTTGCACTCACCCCCGGCATTTGATTGATTGCAATTAGTAAAGGCACATCAGCAAGTTCCGGCCGTTCATCAAAATCTACCCGCTGAAGCGGCCGGTCTCCAAATCTCAGATCCCTTTCGAACTGATCGTCAGTTTCCTCTCTTTCGGCTTCTACTGTGATTTCATCCAGTTCACCGAACATCTGAGCATCAACAAAACGCTCAATATCAGTTTGAACGGTAATAACACGTTCGTTTAATGGGGATAATAACTCCTCCGGGCTTTTAGCACTATCATCGTACAATAATAAATTCCTGATTTGCTGATGAATCGGATAATTAGAAGTGCCAAGGTGCTCGAATTGATTGTCTATTTCAATGGCGACCCGGTCACTTCCGGAAGAGGTATTAGCCTTGACAGTGACTAATTCTGCACCTTCTATTTGAAGGTCGGTTAGTCTGAACCTCCCATTCTCATCGGTGGTTATAAGGTCAATTTCATGATGATCACTTCCTATTGAGAAAAGCACTGATGCATCTGCAAAAGGACGGTTTCGAATAAGGCTTGTCACACTACCTGAAATCGTGAAACCTTTTTCAGGAAGTGTAAACTCATTGACCCAGACCGGATCCATGATACGCTCATAATCGTATGCTCGCCAACCTTGTGTGAGCATTAACAGATCGAGATATTCGCCCGCCTTTTCATCATCACTGAAATAAAAACCGGGTTTTTCTACAACACCTTTTATTTCAGATTGAAGATTGAGCCAATTATAAATATTGGTGCCGTCAGATTGATATCCGACGATTTGATCATCGTATATTGTCAAACTTGCATCAGCCGTCATGGATTGTCCATTGCTGTCATGTAACTGAAGTGCTATTTCAGTTTCAGTTCTAAAACCGGGGGATTCATTATTTAAATTGAGTTCAATCTGCAGCTCTTCTACCGGATTGATGTTGTAGAAGAGCCTTTCAGCAGCCGGCTGTCCTTGTGGGTTCAGAAGAGTAAAGTGAATGATCCCACCGGCAAACTGATCCATGGGTATAGTAAGTTCCCCGATTCCATCCTCTATCAGCATTAATGAAGCATAAAAAACCTCACCGCGAACATGTGCAAATAATAACAGAGGTACATCTTCGGCTATCCCTCCGGTATGAACATTCACAGTGATAAAGTCACTGATTTGTGAGAGGTTCATCAAATATCCTGCCGGCTGCACCTCAGGCAGTTCAAAACGTGCACCATACACGATTGCGTAATACATTTCGTCATGTGCCGGTGTAAACTCAATCACACCCATTCCCAAATGTTCCGATTCAAAATGGGCCTCCTCATTTCCATTACTGTTATATATCGTACCTGATACGTTCCTTCCCAAACCATTAGATCCAATTGCCTTAAAAGCAAGACGAGTAGGGATGTCGCCAATCAAATGACCACTTTCAGGAAAAAATTGAAGATCAAATGCGTCATTGTCTGCAATAGCCGGTTGAAGTTCTTCTGAATCTGTATATATCATCAACTTCTTTTTGAACACATACGAATCCCCAAAATTTTTACCCCAGGCTGTATAGGCAGTCAGAAGGTATGTGCCTGATTGATTGATGTTCGGTTCTATTTCGAAACTGCCGGACCCTCTTCCTTCATCCAGTTTGATTACGATCCGTTCCTGTAAAGTCCCATCCGGTTGAAATAATTCAACATAAAGAATCGTGCTGAGTTCTGAAGGGAAGTGGCGGCTACCTGCTACCGAGTAGGCTGATAACCAGATTCTGTCACCACTAAAATACCAATCTCTGTCAGTGTGCAAATAGACACGCTCTCTTGGCAGCTCTTGCTGCAATCCATTGAATGTCTGAACAAATTGAACAGATTTCTGATGATCTTGTGCGGTTAGTACGTTCCATGCTGAACTGGATAAATAAAAAAGTAAAAACGAGACAACGATATTACAACTGATTCGTGTACTTATGAGTAATGACATAGTATGCAATTGATGAAGGATATAGGAGAATTTTACTACTAAGATAGTAATATGAAACTAAAAATCAACATTCCATAGCATATAGATGCGAGTCCATTCAGATAGGATTCAATATTGATAAGCATCGGAATGACTTTGATATCACAAAGTTTACCGGGTTTTAAGCATTGGCAGGTCTACACCTCGTTCCCGTGCAATCTGTTCAGCAAGCTCATAACCGGCATCTGCATGGCGCATCACTCCTGTTCCGGGATCGTTGGTGAGTACTCTTTTCAACCTGCGGCCGGCCATCTCAGTACCATCAGCAAGACAAACCATTCCTGCATGAATCGAGTATCCAATACCCACACCGCCCCCATGATGTAAACTTACCCAACTGGCTCCGCTTGCAGTATTGAGTAGTGCATTGAGTAAAGGCCAATCGGCAATCGCATCTGATCCATCTTTCATCGATTCGGTTTCACGATTTGGGGATGCAACAGAACCCGTATCCAGATGATCCCGTCCAATTACGATTGGAGCGCTCACTTTCCCCTTTTTCACAAGCCAATTAAACTTAAGTCCCATTTCAGCCCGTTCTCCATATTCAAGCCAACAGATTCTGGCCGGTAAACCCTGAAAGTGGATCTTCTCTTTTGCATGGTGAATCCATCTGTGAAGAGCTTCTTTTTCCGGAAAAGTTTCCAGAAGTGCTTGGTCTGTGACTGCAATATCTTCCGGGTTACCCGACAATGCAGCCCATCGAAAGGGCCCTGACCCTTTACAGAAAAGCGGACGTATATAAGCCGGCACAAACCCCGGAAAATTAAACGCCTTTTTCATGTTTCGGTGATCAGCTACTTGTCCACGCAGGTTATTTCCATAATCAAATGTCACAGCACCTTTTTTTTGCATTTCAAGCATTGTTTCAACGTGTAAAACCATGGAATCGAGTACATCGTTTTCATAATCTGTTGGATTTGTAACCCTCATATCAGCGGCATGTTGAAGAGAATATCCTACCGGTATGTAACCCAAATGGAGATCGTGAGCTGAGGTTTGATCTGTAAGTACATCGGGGATGACGCCTCTTTTGAGTAATTCAGGAAGGATTTCAGCTACATTACCTAAAAGTCCGACCGAGAGTGCTTCCCCATTTTTTTTTGCATTCAGCACTTTATCAAGAGCATCGTCCAGATCTGTACATTTCAGGTCACAGTAGCCGGTTTTGATTCGCATATCGATCCGGCTTTCGTCCACTTCAATGCCCAGAAATGCAGCACCATTCATAGTTGCAGCCAGGGGTTGAGCTCCACCCATACCCCCGAGCCCTGCTGTAACAACCAGTTTGCTTTTTAAAGAGCCGCCAAAATGTTGCCGGGCACATTCTGCGAACGTTTCATAAGTTCCCTGCACGATGCCTTGTGAACCGATGTAAATCCATGAACCTGCGGTCATCTGTCCATACATCGTCAGGCCCAGTTTGTCGAGACGGCGAAACTCATCCCATGTTGCCCATCTGGGTACCAGGTGAGAGTTAGCCAACAGAACTCGTGGTGCTTCTTCGTGGGTTTGAAATACACCTACAGGTTTCCCGCTTTGAATAAGCAGTGTCTCATCATTTTCGAGACGTTTAAGAGTTTCGATGATCTTGTAATAAGATTCCCAATTACGTGCAGCTTTTCCCCCGCCACCATACACAATTAACTCATCAGGTCGTTCTGCTACATCCGGATCGAGGTTGTTCATCAACATGCGCAGTGCCGCTTCCTGATGCCACCCTTTACAACTAAGTTCGGTTCCGTGTGGGGCTCTAATGCTTTGATTAGGAGGATTCATATCAAGTGGTTGATTTTACTTTTCAAAATTGGAGTGTCAAATCGTATCTAAAATTCGAAACTACTCAAAATATAGTCATCCAAAAAATGAATGACTCAACCTTTTAAATATAAATGAATTTTAAAAATACAAAAGTATGTGGATCAGCTACATCCTGCACAAAGACAGGGTAATTCACTTATAAATTGCTTATTAATAACGGGAATCCATGCAACTATTAAATAGATGAATCGTTAGTTTTGGTAGCATTTTGAATATATGTTACATTCATTGCGAAAATAGTCATTTTAGAATTGATTCCTGAATAGTGGGACTCCTAAAGTAAATATGAATATAGGGCAATCTTTTAGCGTAAGAAACCGGCAACCAAAAGTGAAGAGGTTGGTATGTGTTGTACTGATCAGTCTATTCGGCTTTATACCTTCTCTTTTTGGTCAGGTAGTTGAAGATACGACCCGTGTTGATAGAGAGGGGCCACCACCGGATGAGAGAGTACGTTACAATACATTTATCGTTAACCCATATCGAAGTTCCATACTTCAATCAGAGTTAAATCGGTTTCAGGTCAATGATTATGATGGCAGATACACATTTTTCAGAAGATTAAGATCGCAGAATACTGAAGACTTTTTGTTTGCTGAGGAACCCGGATACCACCGCTATGGAGCAGAGTGGGAGCGCGAGTTGAATGAGAATCTAATGGCTTTACTGAGCGAAACGTTTAAAGAAGAAAGCGACTTGATGAGAATGCTTGCAAGAATTGCCCCTTTTTTAGGATTTAGTTTTTATGAACCCTATCTGGTACCGGTCGTTCCCCGGACAGAAGACCCGGACCTTGTTCCTATAGATGAACCTTAATTGAATAGACGATTGAGCTTTCACTTTTCTTGGAAGTGAAATGATGTACAGTGGTACGGTTATTAGACGAATTTATTTTTACCCGCTTCCAGTCCTGACCATAGTTTCAGTAGTGCGACGGTAAAAAGGAACCCCATCGGTAAGAACCAGTTATCAAAAAGATCAAATAGAGCTCCAAATAGGACAGGTCCTGTTGCCGCAATGGTATAACCGACAGATTGTGACATTCCTGATAGTTCATTGGCCGAGGTGGAATCACGGCTTCTTAAAACAATCAGTAAAAGTGCCAGCCCAAAACTGCCTCCCAGACAAAAGCCCATCATCGATACCCATAAAGCAACAAAAGGAAGAGTTGGAATTGACAATCCAATCAGAGCTATAATCTCAAGAATAACCAAAACGATTACGGGAACACTTTGTTGATCCAATCGGGCTGCCCACGCGGGGAAGATGAGAGTACTTATGATCCCTAAACCTTGCATCAGAGCTAAATACCAACCTGATTCTGCAGCGGAAAACCCTCTTTCCATTAAAATTTCAGGTAACCAGGCAATGAGTGTATAAAACGATAAAGATTGTACCCCCATAAAAAGTGCAACAAACCATGCGAGTTTTGATTTTCCAAGATGTCTTAATGATTCACGGAAACCTTTTCGCAGAGTAACCGGCAAATTTGTACGCATTTGAGGGAGCCAAATTATAAAGGCGAGAAGAGCCGGAAAACCCCAGACTCCCAACGACCATCTCCACCCAAGGCCAAAATTTTCAGATAATGGAACACTTATTCCGGATGCGATCGAGGCTCCAACACCAAACATAGCTGAATAGACTCCGGTTAGGAGACCCACATTGTCAGGAAACTGTTTTTTAATAATACCGGGTAACAGGACATTTCCCAGAGCGATTCCCATACCAAGGATGATCGTTCCGGAGAATAAAGTAATGATTGCCGGATGTACCCGTAGAAAAATTCCACTGCTTATAAGTAATAAGGCGAAAGCCATTGTACCTTCAGTGCCAATTTTTCTTGTTAGAAGAGGAGTAAAAACTGAAAACAGTCCGAATGCCAATACCGGTAGGGTTGTAAGCAGGCCGATAGCAGAGTTTGGTAAACCTGTATCCAAACGAATTTCACTTACTAAGGGCCCGACAGCCGTAATTGCAGGCCTTAAATTGATGCTGATCAGTACAATTGCAAGCAGAAGCAGAAATTTGCGGCTGTTATCGGATGACATCTAATAGTGTATTTTATTTGAAAAGATAAGGTACAAATAATCATATCATAGAACCTCAATGAAATAGGTTGTGACCCGATTTTTAAAATCAATTATCATTTCAATTGTTTTCCAGCCTTTCAATTCCTAATTTTCTGTAGAATTAAACCCCAGGAGTATATTTTGGAACAAGCCAAAATTATGACCGAAGAGGACGTCAAACGCACTTATCTGCGATTTGCACATCAGTTTTTGGAACCTTATGACGATCCCTCTGAACCGGCTATTGTAGGTATGCAGACACGTGGTGTCTATATGGGCAGGCGAATCGTCTCCATTATTGAGAAAGCTTATGGTGTAGCACCTGACTTTGGTGTACTTGATGTTACTTTTTATCGGGATGATTTTCGATCAAAATTAAAAATGCCGGAAGTTAAAATAACTGAAATTCCATTTGATCTCTATAATAGAGATGTGATTTTAGTAGATGATGTTCTCTATACCGGACGCACGGTTCGATCAGCGATGGATGCACTGATGTCTTATGGGCGACCCAGGAGCATTCGTTTTTGTTGTATGATCGACAGAGGACATCGTGAGCTGCCTGTCAGTGCTGATTATGTTGGATTAACCCTGCCTACTCACGCAGATGAAGAGGTGATGGTAAAAGTAAAAGATCTCGATGGTGAAGATGCCGTATATGTTTTAAAGGGAGGGGGGTTGAATGAGTGATTTGATTAAAGAAGAGATTCAATTTAATCAAAAACATCTGTTAGGATTAGCAGATTACTCTTCTGCTGATATTCTATATATACTTGAACAGGCAAAGACATTTCGTGAAGTGTTAGATCGCCCGGTCCCGAAAATACCGACTCTGCGTGATAAGACAATTGTGAATCTTTTCTATGAAAACAGTACCCGAACACGTCTTTCATTTGAATTATCTCAGAAAAGAATGGGTGCTGATGTGGTCAATTTTTCAGCAAGTAATTCGAGTGCGCGGAAAGGGGAATCACTGAAAGATACGATCCGGAATATCAGTTCAATGAAAATTGACATGGTTGTTGTTCGGCATGAGAGCCCGGGTGTACCTCATTTTCTGACGCGCTGTGTTGATGCGGCTATAATCAATGCCGGTGATGGTGCACATGAACACCCTACTCAGGCATTATTAGATATGTTCACTATCCAACAACACTTTCCCGATTTAAAAGGGAAAAAGATTGCCATTATCGGTGATATTAGCCATAGCCGGGTTGTAAGATCAAATATTCTCGGATTACTAAAATTGGGAGCAGAAGTAACGATCTGTGGCCCCAGATCATTGATGCCGTTATATGTTGAGTCACTTGGGGCCAATGTATCCTATAATCTGAATGAAACCTTGGAATGGTGTGATGTGGCGATGGCACTTCGGATTCAGATGGAGAGAATGGGAGCAGTTACAGATCAGTTTCCGAGTTTACGTGAATATCATGAGCTGTTCGGGATCAAAATGAGTCATCTGGAGAAATATCCTGATTTTATTATTATGCATCCGGGGCCAATAAACCGGGGTGTTGAACTGGAGAGTGATGTAGCCGATAGTAAAAGAGCCGTTATCCTGGATCAGGTAACAAACGGTCTGGCTGTAAGAATGGCAGTGCTATACCTATTGAGTGGTGGCACTCGTATTTAAATTAAACCCGTCCATATCTTGTCAACAAAATGCCACCTATTACAATTGCAGATCCTATATATTGAAGGATCTCTAAAGACTCACCTAAAAGAATTATTCCAAAAAAGAGCCCAAGTACAGGGATCATGTTTTGATAGGTAGCTGTTCGAACCGCGCCCACTCTCATAATCCCATTGTTCCAGATGATATAAGCCAAGCCGATTGCCAGCAAACCACTATAAAAAACACCAGCCCAGGCTGTCAGAGAGACTTGAGCCCAATCTGTGGGTGAAGAGAAGGGGATAGCAATAAGGAACAATGAAATGGCTCCGGTTGAAGTCATGAACGCTGAAAATTGCAGTGGTGTGTAACGTGTTAAAAACTGTTTCGAATAGATCGTAAATAAACCCCATACTACAGCAGCACTCAAAATAGAGAGGTCACCAAGGAATGTATCCGATCCGAATGAGATTGGGTTTTTCCCAAAAAGTACTATCAACAGTAAACCCATGAACGCGAAAAGGACACCAAGTATTTTCATCCTGTTTAGTGGTTCAACCCTTAGAAAATGTGAGAACAAGGCAACCCAAATAGGTATGGTTCCGAGCATTACAGCTGCATTTGCAGCCAGTGTCAGATCAATACCAACAATGAATAGCCATTGATAGAGCAAATTACCGGACAAGCCAAGTGGAATCAGTATTTTCCAATCTCTCCTTTCAACCTTGAACCAAGCTTTTTTCCTGGCAATTACGATCCAGATAAAACCGGAGGCAAGCAGAAATCTGAGCACATTAAAACTGTATGGATCAATTTCTTCCAAACTGGTTTTGATGACTGTAAAGTTGAGTGCCCAGACAAATGCAATAGAGAATAAGGCAATGTCAGCGCTTAATAATGGTCGTTTTAGTTTCATCTGAATGATTATAAGAGCAACAATATAGTAAGTTTGCAAGTCGGAGTTGAATAGAAATAATAAAAATATTTAGGAACTAATTTGGAAAAGGATTAGTTTTATGACCTTAATTCATAATATGACTTACAGTCACGAAAATGGAAAAAAAGTCAAGGAAAGAACGTGAGCGTATCGCGCGCCGGGAAAATATTATAGACGCGGCAGAAGTGGTGATTTCTGAAAATGGTTATGATGCATCCACAATGGATGAAATTTCTGAAAAAGCAGAGGTGGGTAAAGGAACCCTTTATCTGCACTTTAATAGTAAAACGGCTATTTATTTAGCTATATGTGAGCGTGGTTCCAGATTTTTAAATCAAAAAATGGCCAGGGTGCTGACCAGGGATATCACCGGACTGGAAATGGTGGAGGAAATGGGGCAGGAGTATCTGAATTTTATACAGCTGTATCCACAATATTATAACGCATTTAACTTTTTTGAAAATGCAATTAGTGAAAATAAACTCATCGAGAGTAATTTGGTTGATTTATGCGAAAAAAATGGACTGGAAGCGATGACTTACATTGTAAGGGCTCTTCAAATCGGGATGCAGGATGGTACTATTAAAGACACATTTGACCCTAAAGAACTTGCAGTTATTATTTGGGGGGGATCAAAGGGGATTGTTCAAATTGCGTATATGAAAGAACATCGCCGACACATGAAAGTCTTGGATGAAGTCTCATTTAGTTTGGAATCGCTTGTGAAGGGATTTATTGAAATAATTGGTAGTGGAATAAAAAATGACCATAGGTCATAAAAAATATTGAAACATTTAAAAATCCAAAGCCGTAAGAAGGCGCTGGGTTAGAAAAAGAAAATATTAGTCACAATTTTATGTTAATGAGGAAATTAGGAGTGGTGGCAATTTTGTTAATTGTTGGGTCTTTTGGTACATCAACACTTTTTGCTCAACAAAGTGTGGGAGAGGGTACTTCGATTAAAAATACAATAACGTTAACAGTTGATGAAGCCATTCAGATTGCGTTGATTAACAACTATATGATCAGGAAAGGTATTCTTGATGTTGAGACTGCTGAGTCTCAAATCAGAGAAGCTTGGGGATCTGTCTATCCACAAGTAAATACTTCCGGAGGTTATACCAGAAATCTCCAAACACCTAACCCATTTGCGGGTTCGGATGCAGGGGGGATTTTTGAATCATTAGGAGCACTTGAATGGCTGGCTTATAATGAAAGTGCTCGAACTGACGATGATCCAAATACAAATCCAATTACAATCGATGATTTTTTTGAGAGACAACGGGATGGATTTGATAATGCAGGTTTAACCCCTCCCGGAATGGATGGAAGCAATCCATTTGCAGTTGAAAATCAATTTCAATTTGCACTGACGGTGACACAAACGATCTATAGTGGTGCCGCTTTTGCTGCCATTCGCGGAGCCAAACAGGTAAGGGAACTGAATGAAGATCAGGCAGAATTAGACAGACAAATTGTAGTTGATCAGATTAAGAATTCATTTTATTCGGCTCTGCTTGCAAAGGAACAGTTGGCCGTATTAAAAACAAGTGTTGACCGTTTGCGGCAAACGGTTGAGGAGACTCGAAAATCTGTACAAGCAGGTATGTTGTCCCGATATGATCGCATCAGTGCTGAAGTGGAACTGGTAAATCTGGAAACAAGCTTGATAGAAGTTGAAAATCAGGCCGAATTGGCCGTAAAGAATTTAGCCCTGCAATTGGGTATACCCACTCAGACTAAAATCAATTTGAGGGGAGAACTTTCATTCGATGAATCAATGTTACCCGAAACGGTTGATCCAAATCTGGCATATGAAATCGCTGTGCAGCAGAGACCTGATTTAAGTCAGTCTCAGGGAGTGATTGAACTTTTAAAAGTTCAGGGAGAAATTACCAGATCAGGCTATCAACCAACTTTAAGCGCTTTTGCCAATGCTGCATATATCGGACAGGTCCCTTCCAATAGAATCAGAATTTTATCTGTTGAGGGAGAAGATTTTAGTTACACTTCCGAATCCAGAAGTTTCTTTGATAACTCATATTGGAATCCTGCAGTTGCCGTCGGAATCCGGTTTACCTGGAGTATATTCAACGGTTTTCAAACAAAAATGAGAGTACAACAAAATGCAATTGAAATAAGACAAGCGGAAATTGACAGAGAGTTTCAAAAAAATGCAATCTATCTGGAAATAGAACAGGCTGTACGAAATCTGGAAACCTCTTTAAGACGGATCAATAGTCAGCAAAGAAACATTGAAAAGGCAGAACTGAATTATGAATTTGCTCTAAAAAGATTGACCGAAGGAATCGGTACTCCACTTCAGGAAAGACAAGCCTCATCTTTGCTGGATCAAAGCAAAGTAAACTATTTGACTGCTGTATACGACTATCTCATTGCACTTAGCCAATATGAAAAAGCAATCGGCCAACCAATTTTTAATGACTAATCCAAAATGTTGAATAAAATGTTTAAATCAGGAACAATAATATTTACCATCGTACTCATTGCATCCATTATGGTGTCCTGTAGTGGTGAAATTAATGAAAATGAGAATGGGTTTAGTAACGGCAATAATGGAGCACGTTTGATGCCTGTTGAAACAGTTACCATTGTAACAGGTATGTTCGAAGATTATATCCGCTTAAGCGGTACGGTCGAGGCACTTGAAGATGCAACGATCTCCTCTGAGAGTTCCGGGCGGATACTGTCTATTCGCGATCGGGGTGACAGAGTTCAAAAGGGTGATATACTTGCCCAGTTGGATGATCGTGTCATCAAATCTCAATTTGATGCAGCTAAAACCGGATATGAACTGGCAGAAGATACCTTTAACAGGTTGGAAGCTCTCTACGCAGATTCAATTATAAGCACACAAGATTTCAGAAGTGCAAGAGCTCAGCGTGATCAGGCTAAAGCGCAGTTGGAACTGGCTGAAAAACAGTTAATGGATGCCAGAATAGAAGCTCCATTTAGTGGCAGAATTGAAAGTCGGTTTGTTCAGAATGGAGAGTTGGTCAACCCCGGAGTTCCTGTTGTCAGACTGGTTAATTCGGAACGTGTTAGAATTCTTTCCGGTATCCCGGAAGGATATTCCGGAGAAATTTCGGAAGGCTCACAAGTTGAAATCTATTTCAGATCACTTGGCCTGGAACCTATCGTAAGTGAAATAACCTATGCCGGAAATGTGATCGATCCCGATACACGGACATACACTGTAGAAGTAGAATTGAACAATTCAAATGAACTTATTAAACCGGATATGGTTGTGGATCTCCAGATTAAAAAAAGTACTCTGGAAAATGTGATTATAGTTCCCAGAACCGCTGTATTACGCAATGAACAAGGGATGTCTGTTTTCAGATCCAGAGATGTAAATGGGATAAAAGTTGCTGAATTGGTAGATGTTCGTACAGGTTCTTCTTCAGGGGCACTGGTCCAAATTTTAAATGGATTGCAAGATGGAGATGAAATAGTCGTATCAGGAATGAGAACGTTGAGTAATGGTGATGAGTTGAATGTATTGTCAAATGAAACGAGCCTGGAAAGGGCAGAAAAACTTAGAGAAAGAGATCGACCGGTAGTAACTTTTTAACCTAATTCATTCAATGACAGCGAAAAATTTGAAGAGATTATCTGTATGAAACTAACCGAAATTACAATTCAAAACAGAACTGCAATCATTGTATTGACTGCGATTCTGGTTATAGCCGGAGCATATAGCTATAGTACAATTCCTAAAGAATCGAATCCGTCAATTGAAATTCCAATCTTTATTGTGAATACAATTTATCCCGGGATTTCACCGGCTGATATGGAATCTCTGATCACACAACCTATTGAGAGAGAACTTCAAGGAATTAATGGTGTTCAAGATATCCGGTCGACCACTACTGAAAGCTTCAGTAGTGTGATTGTAGAGTTCGACCTTGATGTACCCATTTCGGAAGCGAGCCAAAGGGTACGGGAACGAGTTGACTTAGCCCGTACGGACCTTCCTCCTGATGCGGAAGAGCCTTTTATTATCGAAATCGATCTGGATGATTTTCCAATTATGACGGTTAATCTTGCTGCCGATTACCCATTGTCAAGATTAACTGAAATAGCTGAAAGACTGGAAGAAACGATCGAAACGGTCTCCGGAATCAGAGATGTCGAAGTGGTAGGAAGTATTGAACGGGAAGTTCAGGTGAATGTAGACTTGGCAGCACTCAATGGATATGGCCTGAGTTTTGGGCAACTTGTAAATGCCATTCAGTCACAAAATCTTACCATACCCGGTGGTACAATGGATGTGGATATGATGAGCTATTTAATCCGGGTAAGTGGTGAATTTGAAGACCCTTCTGAAATCGAAAACTTGGTTGTGGCACGTCCTATGGGTGAAGGACCTGTTGGTCCAGGGTTGGTATATATGCGTGATGTTGCGGAAGTTATTTTTGGATTTAAGGATAGAGAGAGCTTCGCAAGGCTTCGTTCATATAAAATTGATGATAATGGTAAACAAGTTGAGCTTTCGGATGATCAGATTCAGGATTACCAGGTTATCAGTTTAAATATCAAAAAGCGCCCTGGTGTTAATATTCTGGATACCGCTTCAGAGGTCATGAATGTTCTGGATTCTTACCCGATGCCGGCCGGTACGAATGTGGTTGTGACCGGAGATATTAGTGAGGATATAACCAGTTTGATCTCAGATCTGGAGAATAGCATTATCAGTGGTATGTTATTTGTGATCCTTGTTCTTGTCTTCTTTTTAGGCGTGAGGAATGCACTGCTTGTAGGGACTGCAGTCCCACTTTCCATATTGGTTGGGTTTATTGTATTGCTCTCTATGGGTTATACTTTAAACTTTATTATCCTCTTTAGCCTGATTATTGCTTTGGGGTTATTAGTTGATAACTCAATTGTGGTAGTTGAAAACATCTACCGATACAGAGAGATGGGTTATGGCCGATTTGAAGCAGCGAAATTGGCAACCGACGAAGTAGGTTATGCTTTAATAGCGGCCACTTCTACATTATTGGCAGCATTTATTCCTATGACTTTTTGGCCGGGTATAATCGGTCAGTTTATGGGTTATTTGCCACTCACTTTGATTATTGTATTACTCTGTTCACTTTTTGTGGCACTCGTACTATATCCGGTACTGACAGCTTATCTTGTAAAACTGGATGGCGAACCATCAAAACCAATCCCGACTGTTCTGAAAGGCATAGGATTAGGACTCTTGATTTTTCTTTTTGTTGCCATAGGGATGGCAAACCTGACAACACTCATGGTTTCTATTCTGACGATTGTATTCTTTTTTGTCTCTTATCGATATGTCATAAAGCCACTTTCTATTGTATTTACAGAGAGAACAATGCCTCGTACTTTGAAGTATTACAAAGTAATGTTGAGATCTTTTTTAAAAAGAGATTACAGACCAAAATATGCATTACTTAGAAATACGATGTCACTTGGAAGTCTCGCATTATCCCTGTTTTTGGCTGTAATAGGTGGGGTAATCAGCCTGTTTTCACCCGCATCAATGATACTGTTTACCGGAGCGGGAGTATTCTTTGTAATTGGATTTGTATTGACCATAGTTCACACTTTTGAAGCAATGTTTCGTGGTGGTAAAATATCCATTATATCCGGATTGATTTTAGGACTGTTTAATTCAGCGATCCTCTTAATAGTATCGTTAAGTCTGTCAGTTGCATTTCAGGTTTGGATGGCATTGCTTGCTGTCCCATTTTTATTGATTCTATTTGGTGTTATGGGATTGTTCAGATCGTCCGACAAACATCTTATCCTGACAGACAATCGGTCGTTAATGTTAAACACAGTATTAGGAACGTTTTTTGCAATTTTTGGAATCTTTACTATTGCACCGACAGGTGTTGAATTCTTCCCTGAAACAGATCCAAACAGGATTATTATAGAGTTGGAAGGACCTATCGGCATGAATGTAGAAGCAAGTGATGAAATTGCAAGAAATGTTCAGCAGCGGATATACAGTTTAATAGACAGGGATCCTGATGTGAGAGCGAATATTGAAAGTATTCAAACAAACGTTGGTGTTGCCGGTGATCCCTTTTTTGGTGGAGGCGGGCAGAGCCCGGAACTCTCACGGCTTACTTTAAATTTGGTTGATTTTAGTAGAAGGGTAGAGCCCTCTGCTACAACCTTGACCAAATTACGAGAAGTTGTTCGTGATATACCGGATATCATAGTGAATATTGAAGGTGAGGAAATGGGTCCGCCAACAGGAGCACCGGTAAATATAGAGGTATCCGGTGAAAATTTTGATGAGATCGTTCGTATTACACAAGACATCACACAGATATTAATAGAAGCATCCACATCTCAAAGCATTCCCGGTTTGGTTGATGTGAGAAACAATGTGAGTGGCGGATTGCCGGAGTACAGGATTTTGATTGACTATGAAAACGCCAGTAGATTTGGACTCTCCATGGTGGATATTGCTCAAACAATTCGTATTGCAAACAATGGTTTGGAAGCGAGTAAATGGCGTGATGGCGAGGATGAGCATGAAATCGTTGTAAGACTAAAACCGGCTGATCGGCAGAACCTTGAAAGTTTGAGTAACCTGAATATTCGCACAATGACAGGATCATCTGTTCCACTCGTATCGGTTGCAACATTTGAAGAGGGGTCGGGTTTGGGAAGTATAACACGGCTTAATCTTCAAAGAACGGCTACCATTGAAGGAAGGGCTGCGCCGGGATTTAGTGGACCGGAAGTACTCATGAATGCTCAGGAGTTATTGGAGGAGTACAGACAAAATCTGCCTGCCGGATATACGATGGAGTATACCGGTGAAAGTGAAGATCAGGAGGAAGCATTTGGCTTTCTTACCACAGCATTATTAGTTGGGTTTGCACTCATATTTCTTGTGATGCTGGTTAAATTTAACAGTATTGTTTCACCTTTAATTATTATGACTGCTGTTGGGTTAAGTCTGATTGGTGTATTGTTGGGGCTGATCCTGACTCGTACACCATTTGGCCTAATGACATTTATCGGGGTTATTTCCCTTGCAGGTATAGTTTGTGTCAATAATATCGTATTGCTGGATTATGTGAAACAGTTGACAGAACAGGGTTTACAGAAGAAAAATGCGATTATTGAAGCCGGTTTGATTCGATTCAGGCCTGTTATTTTAACTGCATTAACAACGATATTAGGGCTGGTACCTCTCACCTTTGGAATTAACATCGATTTTGTCGAGTTTTTTAGAAGTTTTGATCCACAGCTTCAATTTGGGTCAGAGAATACAGCATTTTGGGGGCCTATGGGGATTGCAATCATTAGTGGACTCACATTTGCTACATTCTTGACTCTGGTTGTGGTTCCTGTACTTTATTCAGCTTTTGATTCGGTCTCAACCAGAATTGCAAAATTGAAGTGATTAACGAAAGATAAAAACAGAAGGACTTCTTTTTTTTAGAGGGGTAAGTTCCATGCATCTTTCTTATTTTGTTATGTGAAAACATTCTTTCAAAAAATCACCAGTTCAAGTAACCCTGATAATCGTGATACAAAGACCACAGACTCTATACCTCCTTACTGCTGCAATACTAAACTTGGGAATATTTTGGACCCGATTATACAGCCAAGCAGTAGCTGATCCATCCGTCTGGATTGGTTATGGTTTTGCGCTTTCATTAACGATTGCTTTGTTAATCGCAATTGTGTCCATATTCCTGTATAACAATAGGAAATTTCAATTAAAAATTGTCAAATTCGGGACTTATATTCAGATTGTGGCTTTAGGATTTAGCACCGGTATACTCTTTTCTATGGGTGGTTTCGGTACCTATTTATGGAGAGAGAGTTTGGGCGTTCTACTGATTGCCTTTTCACTATTAATGTATTGGTTGAGTGGAAGAAGTATCAAAAAAGATGAAGAGTTGGTGAAGTCAATGGATCGCATTCGATAAAGCCATTTTGAATCCACAAATAACTTCTGAAATTCCTGTATTAAAGGTAACACTCTTGCTGATTGCGGGAATGTTGACATTTGGGTTTGCGCCCATATTGGTTCGTTTTGCCACGGATGTTGAGCCGATTACCCTGGCAGCTCTCAGAACTGTCTTCGCAGCACTTTTTTTAGTCCCATTCTGGATTAAAAAACGGTCAAGTTATAAAACATTAAGAGAAGACGGTGCCAAACCTCTTCTTATGCTCGCAGCAGGTATTTGTCTTGGTTTACATTTTACACTCTGGATTGGTTCACTCCATTATACATCTGTCGCTTCAGCATCAGTTTTGGTGACGATTCACCCGGTGATGTTGATCGTAGTTGAGAGCCTTATTTATAAAAAAAAATTCAGGCCATTGGTTTGGATAGGTGTATTTATAGCCTTTTTTGGTTCAGTCATGTTAGGTTTTGCAGACGATACACATGCCGGTCAATTTCCACAGGCATTATTGGGGAATACACTCGCGTTTTCAGCGGCCGTTATTTTTGTGATCTATTTTTTGATAGGTCGAAAAATCAGACAGCACACGGAATGGATCGATTATGTATTTAATGTTTATCTCTATGCTGCGATTATCTGTGTTGTACTCGCACTAATTTGGTCCGGTGGTTTTCCAACTTTAAGTGGTATATCTGTAATCGTGGGTATTGCACTGGCTATTGGCCCGACAATTATTGGTCATGGTTCTATGAATTATGCGGTAAAATATGTAACACCCACACTGTTATCTACTTTGATACTTTCTGAAGCTGTGTTTGCAGCCATCGCTGCCTATTTTATTTTTAGTGAAACACCTTCAAAACTTTCAATTATTGCGATGGTGATCATTATGACAGGTGTCGGAATTAGCTGGACACGCAGGATGGTTCGTAAAAAACAAGGTCTATAATTAAAATTATGTCGAATTGTCAGCTATTTGTTGATTTGCAACAAAACAGGTAAATTGTCGTTTAATATCAATCAGCAGGGCTGTAACAATAAATTTAGCAAACATTCTATTGCAGTAGATCCAAGAGATTTATGAATTATTCTTTAATTATTAATGTTTTTACCGTTAAAGGATGTTCTTAAACAGGAACAAACCTGTAATTCATGGAATTTATATCATACCCATTTAAAAGGTTAGCAGTCTACCCCTTACTTCTCTTTCTGGTCATTTTCACTTCATGCAGGGGAGATTCGGAACGAACACAAGTATCGAGTGAGAGGTATTCAGTTACAAATTTCGAACCGATTGATCGGGATTTTCAAGATATCAAGGATGGAGGTGTGTTAAGAATGATCACCTATTACAGCTCCAATACCTATTTTCTCAACCAAGGGATAGAAGTTGGTTTTGAATATGAGCTGTTAAGAGAGTTTGCCAGAGAAAATGATTTGGCATTGGAAGTAATCATCGTAGGATCGGATGAAAATCCATTTGATTTGCTGAATCAGGGTATAGGTGATGTGATTGCAGCCAACTATACAATTACATCTGAGCGAAGAGAAGCCGCAGATTTTACTCGCCCTTACAACATTGTAGATCAAATATTGGTCTATTCTATGGATGAACCAATAAGACCACAAACATTTAAAGAGTTATCGGGTTCCGGCATTCCAATATCTGTTCGGTTAAACAGTTCTTATTATTTTAAACTATTAGATCTCATTGATGATGGTTATGATCTGGAAATCGATTTGGTTACTGACGGTATGGACACAGAAGCTTTATTGGTACAGGTTGCTAATGGTAATATAAAGGCTACCGTAGCTGATGATAATATGTTTAATGCTGCCAATCGTTATATGGAGGGTCTCTATCCGGGGCCAACTATTGCCAAATCAGATACTATTGCATGGGCTGTTAGAAAGAATGCACCGGATTTGAAAGATAAAATGAATCGATATTTGTATAAACATTTTAGATTTACAGAAGACAGGGAAGGTCCTCGTCGATCCACATTTTTAAATATCATGCGGAAAAAATATTTTGAAGAGAGCCGGCAGATGGCAGAATTTTATAATCCGCAATGGCAATATCAAACCATCGGTGTTATTTCGCCATATGATGATATGATCAAATCAGTTGCGGATTCGCTTGATATGAACTGGTTACTCCTCACTGCAATGATTGCTCAGGAATCCCGGTTTGTACCTAACAGTAAAAGTTGGGCGGGAGCTGTTGGTCTGATGCAAATTATGCCTCAATTTGTTGAAACACCCTATGAAGAGCTATACGATGAGCATACAAATATAATGGTTGGTACAAAGATCATAAAAGATCACATGGATCATTATTCGTATATGGATAGCACAAATCAGATTTCATTTGCACTTGCTACCTATAATGTAGGTTTGGGACATATGGCTGATGCCAGAAGGTTGGTTATCGACAGGAACAGAAACCCCAATGAGTGGAATGAAGTCTCTGATGCATTAATGAGACTGATGCAGAGAAGATATTATCAGGATGCACGTTTTGGCTTTGCAAGAGGAATTGAACCGGTTCAGTATGTGGAAGAGATTTTAAACCGATACAGAACGTACGAGGCGATTATAGCACTTGCAGAGCAGCAAGAAAAAAATGGATTCACCAATCTGATGAATCCAAGTTTCGTCAGACAGCCTTAATGATCAGCAGGGTAAGGTCGTCAATCAATTTATTGTTTGAAAATCTTCGAACATCTGCAATGATTGATTCCATTATTTCAGTAGAAGATCCGTTTCTATTTTTCAGAATACACTCTTTTAATCTGTCTACACCATAATCGTCATTACCGGACGGGTTCAAAGCCTCATCCACTCCATCTGTATAGCAGACCAAAATATCACCCGGATTTAATTGAATATCGGTCTGTTCATAGGGCATCATTGTTTCAAGAGCACCCAATAATAACCCTCCCTTATTAAGCTCCTCAAACTTTAAAAGATTATCTCTTAAAAGTAATGGTGGGTTATGACCTGCATTTACATATCGTAATATTTTATGAGTTGTAAGATATTTCGCCCAAAAAAAAGTAATAAATTTATCGGCCGGTGTATTTCTGTAAATTAAATTATTGATTCGTTCAGTGGCATCAGACAATGAGAGTTCAACCGGCAGCAGAACGTGTAACATCGATTGTAAATTCGCCATTAACATAGCCGCAGGGACACCTTTTCCCGTGACATCTGCAATAGCAAAAATTGTATTACCATCCGGTGTTTTGGCGATATCAAAATAGTCACCGCCTACTTCCCTGGATGAGATGGTTTTTGCTGCGAGGTCAACTCCCGACACTTTTGGGATCGGATCAGGCAGGAGACCCTCCTGTATAGATTTAGCAATCGATAACTCCTCCTCCATTCTCTCTTTATCAATTCGATCTTCGAGAAAATAGGTTTTTTGAATCGAAATGACGGCCAGGTTTGCAAGAGATTTCAAAAAATTAAAATCGGCATCATTAAATGGAATCTTATTGACTCGTTCTCCAACTCCAATTACAGCTACTTTTTCATTTTGTATTGAAACACCGATTAATGCTTTTATACCATTTTCTTTTATCCAGTTATGACTGGCTTTAAAGTTTTTATCAATGATCAATACATCCTGATCTGTTTGATTGAAGATATCCTCAACCAGTTCTTGTTTGGGGTCTTGTTTAATACCACTGGATGCAAGGAGTTTAGGGTTATCCTGATCTTTATAGATGAGGATAAACGTCCTGATAAAAAGCTGGCCTAAAAGTGCGAATTTAAAAATTCTGGATATTTTATCACGATCTATGAGCAGGTTAAACTCTTTTGAAAGATCAAACAGAGTATTTAATTCGTGAATTCTGCGATCCAGATTCCGATACGTATTATTTAATTCGTTAAAAAGCTGTGAATTGACAAGTGCAGCTGTAGATATGATACAAAGTGCTTCAATAAATTCAATATCATTTTGTTCAAATGTGGAATGATTTGCTTTACCTCCCAAAAGCAGGAACCCGTGATGATTAGTGCTCGTTCTGAGATTGAAGAAATAACTCTTTTCCGGTTCAGCACTAAGTTGAGGAAAAGAGGAACTTGCTTCGCTTAATTTAAAATAAGAACTGTTTCTGAGATCCCCGTCGGTCACAATCTCATACACATCACCTTCTTTGAGCCGTGGTAAGCCTTTTGCGACACTCACGGTGTAATTATCGGAAACAGCATCGTGGATGAAAATAGCAGCCTTTGTGACGAGTAATCTTCCCATTAATATGAGAAGGAGATTGTTTGCGATGAAAGAAGGGTTACGTGATTCAACTAATAAGCGACTGGTTTCCAAAACGGTTTTTAATTCAAAACTTGTCTGGTCGCCTTCATTGCTTTTTTGATGCTGCATAGCCACTTAGTTACGGTTTTTACACATTGAAAGCACATTCATCTTATTCTTAACCTGATAAGTAACGTCATCCATTAAATTGAGCATCAGATGTACGCCCAGCCCCCCTCTTTTTTTCTCTTGAATTTGTTTTTTCAGGTTGGGTTTATGATAAGATTTTACATCAAAACTTTCACCCATATCAACAATGGTAATTTTTAACCTCTGATCATTCACTTCAATTTCAATGGATATCTCTTTGTTCGTGTCATTCTTATAAGCGTGTTTAATAATATTAGTACACGCTTCATCTACAGCCAAACGTACATCAGCTATTTGGTTTGGGCTAAATCCATGTTTCTCTGCGTGTTCCGATACAAATGCCCTGATTCTGGAGAGATTTTCAGTGGATGCCCTGACTTTCTTTTTATATGTGAAAGAGTTATTCAACCAGATTATCCATTTTCATTTAAAAACTTCTCAATAGCCTGCATTTCATCTTGTAAGATATCGTAGAGAGTGGGAAATCCGAGCAGATCAAATACATTGTAAACCTTATCATTCATATTGGTGAGTTTGATGTCACCACCAGTGCTTCTGACATCTTCGATATAGGCCATAAACACTCCTAATCCGGCGCTTGCAATATAATCGAGTTCTCGAAAATTGACGATAATATTCGATTTATTATCCTGGATGAGATTTTTAAGAGCTTCTTCGAGCTGTGATGCTGTATGTGCATCCAATTCGCCCTGCAGATCTAAAACCTCGAGACCGCTTTTAGTACGGTGGTTAATTTTAAATGTTTTCATTTATCAGAAGTCTTTTATTGAAGTGGGAACCAATAACAATATAACGTGTTAAGCTGTAGAGCGAAAATAAAGATACGTTATTAGAGTAGGCAAGTTTCATAAAAAAAAGAGGGTATCACACGTATCCGGTATGATACCCTGACTATTCATCAAGAGAGACGCTACTTGAGCGCGCTTAATATTAGTAAAAATGAATGAAAAAGAACAATAAAAAACAATTTAGATGATTTGTATCTTTAAAGTTAATACTAACAGCTATTTATGAATTAATAAAAGCGAATTAATTGAGCTTGAAATTGATCAATATTGAATGGGTTTCTAAAATTCAGCTATAAACCGGTAATATCTACACATTAATCTGAACATTTATAGGCAGGATGATTTTCGATTGTGTTAACGACATGATGATTAGGATTTTTTTTTGAAACAATATTTAGCTGATCCTCAAAAAAAAAGCCATCGCAGCGATGCGATGGCTTTAAGTATTTAAGAGTAATGGATCTATTCAGATCAATCTCTATTCAATATCCGGATATTACGGAACCAAACATCATCTCCATGATCCTGTAATCCAAAGTATCCCGGTTGGTTGATCCCGAAATTTTCATAAGGCTCAAACTTACTGTTTGCCACCATTTCTTGCCATTCAGGAGTACCCAGATGATATTCTAAAACGGGTTCACCATTTTGGAAATGTACAACGGTACCGCGGTATACAAGTACTTCAGCCTGATTCCACTCGCCGGCTCCACGGAAATTCTGTGGATCGGCAGGAATTAGGTCATAAAGACTACCCGCCATACGGTTACCATCTTCACCAAGCATTGCATCCGGATGTCTTTCATTATCCAAAACTTGCATTTCAGGAGCAGATTGCCAGATCGGTGTATCTTCAAGTTCCTGAGCGAGATAGAATATACCTGAATTACCACCTTCAGAAACTTTCCATTCCAGCTTCAGATGGAAGTTATGAAACTGCTGATCGTAGATAATATCTCCACCTTCACCACCTGCTTCACCCATACCTGTACCGATTACGCGAATTGCACCATCCTCAACGACCCAACCGCCATCAGGAAAAGCATCACGGTTGTAACCGCGCCATCCATCAGTGGTTTCACCGTCAAATAATAATACCCATCCCTCATCAATTTCTGCCTGAGTGAGTGTATTTGGTGGGACTTCAGTTTCAACTTCTTCTGATTGAGGTGCTTCATCCTCTGAAGCACAAGCGACCATCAATCCTGCTGACAAAATCGTCAACAGGATTAGTTTTATATATAATTTAACTTTCATTTTATGATTGTTAATTTAGGTTATTGATCAATTTTACATTTGTATTATGCAGGCATGTCAGGAAGATCCCATCCACTTCTGTAATTTGTCTTAATGAGACTGTTGGCAAATTCCTGAGCATTTAACGGATCTGTCATCGTTCGACTGAAAGATGGGTGACCATCCTCAATTGTAAATCCATCCTCAATGATAATTCTGAGTCGTTCATCAGGGTTGATATTCGTGAACTGCATGTTATTACCGTCCCATTCGAGTTGTTTATTCAATCCTTGAAGGCGAACAGCCAGTACACCCATAACGACCATTTCATTGAAAGGGCCGGACATATGGAATGCAGATTTTGTCTCTACTCTGCTTTCAGGGTTCTCTTTACAAGCTCTCACCCAATCCATATAGTGTCCTAATTCAACTCTGCGCTCTGTTTTTGGTACATCAGGTACTCTGCCTGAGAGTAACCATGGAGATGAACCATAACCACCGCAAACAAGTGTATCTTTTGTACCGTGGAAAATAACAGCACCCCCTCTGTGGTTCAAATTACCACCATCAGGCCACTCTTCCGGTTTGAATTTTTGTGCTTCTGTCCATCCTTCCGGTTTTACAGGCTGAAGTCCGCCATCATACCAATCAACAGTTACTTCCGGCAGGCGTCCGAAGCTGCTCTCCCTTTCAGGGTAGATCAATTGCACTTTCTGAGCAACTGGAGCAGAATCTCTCATCAGCATGGATGAACTACCCTGCACTTTTGTGGGGTAACCCAATTCAAGAGCTTTGAATGGTGCTTCCAAAATGTGGCAAGCCATATCACCTAATGCACCGGTACCAAAATCCCACCAACCCCTGAAGTTCCATGGAGTATATATTTCATGGTAAGGTCTCATTCTGGCAGGCCCAATAAAAAGATCCCAGTTTAATGTATTGGGAACATCCATAGGCTCGGATGGAGTATTTAAACCCTGAGGCCAGATTGGACGATCTGTAAATGATTCGATATGAGTTACTTCACCGATTTCTCCGGCTTTGATCCACTCGATCATTAGATTGGTTCCCTCATCAGAGGACCCCTGATTCCCCATTTGGGTAGCTACATTATATTCATCAGCAAGATTTGTAAGCAATCTGGATTCGTAAACAGTGTGAGTAAGTGGTTTTTCTACGTACACATGTTTCCCCTGTGTCATGGCGTAAGCAGCGACAGCAGCATGTGATTGATCTGAAGTGGCTACCACAACCGCATCAATATCATCCATCATTTCATCGTACATGGCTCGCCAATCCCAAAATTTACGGGCATTTGGAAAGTGATCGAAACAGTTTTGTGAGTATCTCCAATCGACATCGCAGAGTGCAACGATATTCTCTTCTTCCATTTGCCGAAGAACTGCAAAACCTCGCCCACCAACACCTACTCCTGCTATATTTAATTTATCACTTGGTGCTTTATGACCAAGGCCACTGATTACAGTGCTTGGCAAAATAGTAAAACCCGCTGTTGCAGCCGCAGACCTGGTGATGAAATCACGGCGTGACAAACCGCTTATGCTTTTATTTTTTCCTAACTCTTTCATGATATGGATTAGTTAATTTTGAGATTTAGTGTAAAAGATCTTTTTTTAATTACAGTTCAGAAACACAGTTTAGAATTTCCTCAAAAAAAAAACGTTCAAGATTAAGGAACAAGACTGCACAGTTTCAGTAATTAAGTTGTCTGGAATTCAGACGCTTGTATCTATATTAATCTTTTTTTGTTGTTACTTCAATTAAATTAGAGTCATTTTCTCTATAAGAAGCAATAAATAAGAATTAAGGATGTAAAACTAAAAAATTTTACATTATTTGATATGAGTTTACTCAAAAAATCCTGAATAAAACTTACTTACGATTTACATTTAAATTTTAACAGTATTATAAACATGATCAATCAACTATGAAAAAAGGATTCAGTTTACTTATCGCAGTCATTTTAATGACGGGCCTTTGTGCAGTCGAAGTTAAAGCACAATGGGGAATCGGTGCCTCATATGAAATCAGAAATGAATCTCCAAAAACAGGATTCGGGGTTCGTGTAGAAAGAGAGATCCTTTCCGGATTACCCATATTGGATTTAAACATTCGAGGTCATTTTAGCACATTTAGTGAAGAGAACACGATCAGCAGTTATAATGTTAGTTTCAGCAATGAATTCAACGTTTATGATTATGGAGCCGCACTGGTATTAGGTGCTGATCTGGGTATTGTAAAACCGTATTTGGGTGCAGGCTTGGGAAGTGAACGTTTTAAATTTAGTTCCGGGTCCCTTGAAAGTGATTTTTCAGAAAGTAATTTTTATTGGAACGGGTTTGGTGGTGCGGAAGTGACTTTATTACCTTTTTTGAAACCATTTATTGAATTCAGATATAGTAAACTGATGGATACAGATGATGTCGAATTTGATGAAATAAGCAGGCTGGCAATTGGTGTGAATTTTAGGTTCTGACATAAAGGAATATGTTCTTATGACCTTGAAGTATGGGGTCATTAGAATCAAGCCAGTGCCCAAATCGAATCCGGTTTGAGAGAAGGAGTGGTATATTTATCCGTATTTACACCTGATATAATGGTGATTAAAACCAATTATAAACATTTTTTTAGAACTCGGGGGATTTTAAAGAACCAAATTTTTGTTTAGCTTATACAGACTGAATATAAATAAGGATACGGGTTCCTGAAACCTGTTTAATTATCATTTGATTATTTGATGTTACTGGAAGTTAAACATATTGAAAAATCTTTCGAGCAAGGTGTGCCTGTTGTACAGAAGTCCTCTTTTGACGTGAAAGAGAATGAGATTGTCGCTCTTTTAGGGCCGAGTGGTTGTGGAAAAACGACAACTCTTAGATTGATCTCGGGATTTGAACATGTTGATAATGGGGAGGTGTATCTGGATGGTGAACTGCTATCCTCGAAAAGTAAACATGTCCAGCCACAAAAACGCGGTATCGGTTTTGTATTTCAGGATTATGCACTTTTCCCACATATGAGTGCCTTGGACAATGTGGCATTCGGATTGACTAATCTTCCAAAATATAAACGAAAAGTTTTTGCAGAAGAAGTGTTGTGCAGAACCGGAATGGGTGAGCATAAACATAAAAGCCCGGCTGAACTATCCGGTGGCCAACAACAGAGAGTTGCTCTTGCACGAGCTATTGCTCCGGAACCAAAATTGGTTTTACTTGATGAACCTTTTTCAAATCTGGATGCGATGTTACGTGATTCAACACGTAAAGAAGTTCGTGCTATACTGAAAAAAGCGGGAATGAGTGCAGTACTCGTTACACACGATCAGGAAGAAGCTCTCTCTTTTGCCGATCGAATTGCTGTGATGAATCGTGGTAAAATCGAACAAATCGGTACACCGGAGGAAGTATACTATAAACCAAAAACCCAATTTGTTGCTCAATTTCTTGGTCGAACAAACATATTCGAAGCTGAAGTCTACGATACAGATATGATCAATACTCAGATTGGCTCTCTTAAATTAAATTGTAAAGCAAAGGGACAGGTTACTTGTTCAATTCGTCCGGAACATCTTGCAATCTCCAGGCCAAATGGGAACACGGTTGGATGTACGAAGGGAATTGTAGTAGCGCGGGAGTTTAGAGGGCATGATATCACCTATCATGTTGAATGCAAAGGTGAAAAATATATTGTACATACAGACAACAGAGTGCTTTTTAATCAAAATGATGAAGTGGTTGTACGCCCACTGGAACCGGCTGTGGTTCTGGAAAACTTGATCAGATAGACCCATTACCCATCCTTTATCAACTAGAGTTTTTAATCCCAAATATCAATCTTAGGCGTCGTCAATCTCAGAATAAGCTTGACACTAAGAGAGGGAGGAAAAAGGATTACATGATCTAATATCGATCAGGCATAAAATAAATACTATGCATTATTCGCAACGAATTTTATAAATCTTCGTACTAATAGAAAAATTTGTTTAGCACTCAGGCTACTTCATTCAGAATGTTGTTATGAGATTTATTTTTACAGCTTATATTTTGATTTTATTGGCAACACCGGTTTCCGCTCAATTCGAAATTTCAGGTCGGGTGATTGATGCTGAATCCGGTACAGGTCTTCCGGCTGC
>JBBDJK010000040.1:0-1228 GCA_040879905.1 Balneolaceae bacterium
TCAATATGACGTATTCAATCATTTATCAACATCCTTATACCGAACTCAGGTTATTATATAGCTTTTTGATAGTATGCGTGAAAGTGACAGGGATAAGGTTGAAACAGTATTTCATCAGACAATAATGTCAATATCGACCGTTATGGCCGGAGACATACAACTCTTTGAAATGGGTTATCACAAAAACTCAAAATAGATAATAACAGAGAGTATGATTAAAAGACTAACCCAGATAAAAATAGCGTAACGGCTAAACTCTTCTCCTTCCCTCTGTTCAATAAAACTGTGTGGTTTAATTCCCTGAAATAAAAAAGTGATCACTCCTGCTAAATTAACACAGATTACATAGGTTAGTGTCAGCAATCCTGCTCCATAGGCAAGTTCATACATGCCACTTCCCAAAAGCAACCCGGTAGCTACCATCGGTGGAAGCAGTGCAACCGCAACCATAACCCCAATTACGGCAGCGGATATTCCTCTGGTAAATGATAAACAGCCCGCGATTCCGGCGGCGAGACCTAATGCAATATCGGCATAACTAACAACCGTCCGCGAACTGATTTCTGAGACTTCCGGATTGATATCAATCAGGAGCCCCATTAAAAATGAGAGGCTTAAACCCAATGTAAATCCGTAGAAAATGGATTTAAGGGATCTTTTAAACAACTTTTTATCTCCTAAAGTGGTTGCCAGGGCCAAGCCAACATTAGGCCCCAGAATGGGTGCAATAACCATGGCACCTATCACCATGGCAGCACTATTGCGAATCAATCCATTTGCTGCTACCACACACGAGAGGGCTATTAATACCAGATAAACCCATGAAAAATCACTCACTTTTTTGATCTCTTCATACAGCTCTTCTCTTGAAATTCGATGAACCCGATTATCAGCTTTCTCCTTGTCCGCTAATTCGTCTTGATTTTTCTTTTTCTCATCTTCATTATCATCATCATCAGTTTGTGATGGAAGTGTGGCTGAAATAGGTAGAAGCACAATTCTATAATCATCCTTACCTGAAAAATTATCTTCAAGTTCATGAAGTATTTTTTCCGTTAGTTCAACGTCAGCCAATAGATTAATGACAGTTCTATCCCCTTCGGATTTATCTATCCAGAAATCAATAATATGATCCTCATTAATGAGGTTTTCAATATCCTTGTATCCGGCCGGAGGTAATATTTTTATGAGTCTTAATGCCATCTCTTAAATAAAATATAGATAGTAT
>JBBDJK010000041.1:0-1225 GCA_040879905.1 Balneolaceae bacterium
ACCCGAATCTATGTCTGCTCCAAACGTCTATATTGTTGATGCAATCCGTACTCCCGTTGGTCGATTTCGGGGGGCACTCTCCCCGGTCAGAGCTGATGATATGGCCGCTCATGTGATCAGAGAATTGATGAATAGAAATCGTTCCATTGACCCGGAAAAAATTGATGATGTCCTTTTGGGCTGCGCTAACCAGGCAGGTGAGGACAATCGAAATGTCGCCCGAATGGCACTGCTGCTTGCGGGTTTACCGGTTCGGGTTCCGGGTGAAACCATTAACCGCTTATGTGCATCCGGTATGTCTGCCGCCATTCATGCATTTCATGCAGTAAAAGCAGGTGAAGGAGACCTTTTTATATCCGGGGGTGTTGAAAACATGACCCGTGGGCCCTGGGTACTTTCCAAATCAGCGAATGCATTTGGAAATAATGCAGAACTACACGATTCCAGTTTTGGATGGCGTTTTATCAATCCAAAAATGCATGAACTTTACGGCACGGACGGTATGGGGGTAACAGCCGAAAACCTGGTTGACCGTTACAACATTTCCAGAGAAGATCAGGATCATTTTGCAGCTCGATCTCAGCAAAAAGCGGCTTCAGCACAGCGATCAGGGAGATTAGCCAAAGAGATTATCGAAGTAGAGATTCCGAATGGAAAACAGGCACCCATCAAATTCAAAGAGGATGAATTTATCAGGCCGGGCACAACCAAAGAGATTCTTTCAGGTCTGAAACCCGCTTTCCGTGAAAACGGAACTGTTACAGCCGGCAACTCATCGGGTCTGAATGACGGCGCAGCGGCTATGCTGATCGCTTCAGAAAGGGCTGTCGAACAATATCATTTAAAACCGCTGGCAAAAATCATTGCGTCCGGAGTAGCAGGTGTTGAACCGCGATTGATGGGTATCGGTCCTGTTTATGCTTCAGAAATTGCACTAAAACGAGCCGGATTGTCACTGGATGATATGGATTATATCGAATTAAATGAGGCTTTTTCAGCACAAGTATTGGCATGTACCCGGGAAATGGGCCTGGATGATCATGATCCCAGAATCAATCCTAACGGAGGGGCCATCGCGATCGGACACCCGCTTGGAATGAGTGGCACACGAATTTTGCAATCGGCAGCAATCGAATTGAATGAACAGAAAAAAAAGTTGGCACTGGTTTCAATGTGTGTGGGTGTCGGTCAAGGCTATGCCGTTGTCCTGGAAAGAAGTGAACTC
>JBBDJK010000041.1:1325-6383 GCA_040879905.1 Balneolaceae bacterium
ACTCAAATTTGAATAAAATCTCCACCCATTCATGCAAGTAACCTCCTACACTCAGGGAAAATGGATCGATAAAGGCCGAAAAACCGATTTAGTCAGTGCAGTTACAGGCAAACCCATTGGGTCACTGATCGAAGCAGATCTTGATTATAAATCGATCTGTGATTATGCACGGAATGTTGGCGGGCCGCTTTTGCGAAAGATGTCGATTCATGAAAGAGCCTTTAAGATTAAGTTTCTGGCTCAATACCTGCTTGATAATAAAGAGAAGTATTATGAAATCTCTACCCATACCGGTGCAACCAGGCGAGATTCATGGATCGATATAGAGGGTGGAATCATAACGGCATTCGGCCTCTCCTCTCAGGCCAGGCGAAATCTATCGGATCTACCCTGGCATGTTGAAGGACCTGCCATCACACTATCCAGAAAGGGTACATTTACGGGTCAGCATATATGTGTCCCACGTCACGGCCTCGCTGTTCAGATCAACGCGTTTAATTTCCCGATTTGGGGAATGCTTGAAAAACTGGCACCGGCTTTTATAGCAGGGGTTCCCTCCATTATTAAGCCCTCCCCTTTAGGCGCATACCTTGCGCATACAGTTTTTAAGGATATCATCAAGTCTGAACTATTGCCGGAGGGCAGTGTACAGTTTATCGCAGCTGATATACCGGGTGATCTGTTCGATCATCTGAACAGTCAGGATCTTGTTGCCTTTACCGGTTCAGCCGACACCGGGTTGAAACTCAAAAATCATCCCAACATTTTAGCGAACAATGTACGGTTCAACCTGGAAGCCGACTCATTAAACTGTTCGATTCTGGGTCCTGATGTGACTCCTGATATGGAAGAGTTTGATCTCTATGTCAGAGAAGTAGCCAATGAAATGACCGCCAAATCAGGACAAAAATGTACGGCCATTCGTCGGGCAATTGTTCCTGAAAATCGTTTGGATGACGTGATCAATGCACTGATAAAACGGCTCGACAAGAATACAATTGGTGATCCGGGAGTTGAAGAAACACGGATGGGGCCGTTATCAAGTGCCCTTCAAGCGGAAAGATTCAGGGGGAAAGCCCAAAAACTGATGGATGTCACAGATACCGTTTATGGAAAAGGAGATCACCCCTCCGGAGGCGCATTTACGAATGCAAGAGTACTGGTATGCCATCAACCGGTTCAGGTGGATGAGGTTCATACGGTTGAAGCGTTTGGCCCGCTAACCACAATCATGCCGTATGAATCAATTGAAGAGGCGATTCAGATTGCAAACAAGGCAGACGGATCCCTGGTTGGTTCACTTTTTACAGCAGATGATCAGATTGCCGCTGAAATAACGATGGGTTGTGCACCCTATCACGGACGATTTATGGTCATCAACAGAGACTGCGCCGGAGAGTCCACCGGGCATGGATCGCCAATCGCATCATTGGTTCACGGCGGACCCGGACGTGCCGGAGGTGGTGAAGAACTGGGTGGTGCGCGGGCTGTCCTTCATTATATGCAGCGAGTTGCCCTTCAGGGTTCACCAACAACACTTACACATATCCTGAACCAATATGTAAAAGGAGCTGAGACTGAAGAATCGGACATTCATCCGTTTAAGAAATATTTTGAAGATCTGAAACCCGGTGAAGCACTCACAACTCACAAAAGAACCGTTACGGAAGATGATATCGAAAAATTTGGTTCACTAAGCGGTGATCACTTCTATGCTCATTTTGATGAAGAGGCTGCCAAAGATTCCATTTTCGGTAAGCGCGTAGCACACGGTTACTTCGTCCTCTCAGCAGCAGCCGGGATGTTTGTACACCCATCACCCGGACCCGTTCTTTTAAATTATGGGCTGGAAGATCTTCGATTTATTGCACCGGTTGCCCCCGGAGACACTATTCAGGCAAAACTTATTGTCAAACGAAAGACAAGACGTCAAAAACGAACTACCGACAAAGATCCTTATGGAATGGTATGGTTTGATGTTGAAGTCTATAATCAGGAATCGATTTTGGTTGCTGAATATACAATCCTTACACTCATCAAAAGAAGAGAGAAGTTGAATATTGATGAAGATTAGCCGGTTGAATGCAAGTTCAGATCATTTGAATGACCCATTCTTTCAGGCCATCTACAGACTGTTATAAAAGAACATGATTACCCATGGAACAAACGAGCCGTTATATCGACCATACAGAATCACTGGAAAAGACGATTGAGTTTTTAAACCGCTGTGATGCAATTGCAATCGATCTGGAATTTGATAAAAATTACTATCACTACGGTTTTAATCTTTGCCTGGTTCAAATCTATTCTGATGATCAGTGTTTTCTGATCGATCCACTGAGTGATCAACTCGAAATAGAGTCCCTATTCCCCATACTCGAGGACAAAAATGTTCAAAAAATCTGTTTCTCATTCGACGAAGATCTGCGGCTCCTTCACTCTTTAGGTTGTTTCCCAAAAAATTTATACGACCTTTCGATTGCATCCAGGCTATTAAATGATCCACCGGCCTCTCTCACTAACTTGTTACAAGAGCATCTCAATATTGATACCGGTAGTTCATCCCAACAGAGTAATTGGTTTAAGAGGCCTCTGACAAAAAAACAGCTGCATTATGCTGCAAATGATGTTTTGCATCTCTTCAAATTGAAAGATTTTATGGAAGCTAAAGCATCTGAAAATGGGGTGATAGACTGGATCAGGCAAGAAAATGAATGTTTGGATCAATTAGACTATAGTGATGTAGATCATAATGGTTTTATCAAGGAGAAAGATATGTCAGGATTTTCGGAATTTGAATGGCATATCTTTAAAGAACTATTAAGATGGCAAGATGAAATGGGTGAAATGTACAACCGTCCGGCCTATCAGATTGCACCAAAAAGGTACCTGATTGAGATCGCAAAAGATTCGCGTAAATTGATGCAGTGGAACCGGACAGATGGGATCTTCAAAAAACTGAAGAGTGATGAAGTAAAATCGGACCTGATCACCCTGATCAAAAGTGCTTCAAAAGAGGCTGAGGAACAAAATTATTCCCAAACACAACCTGCACGTAATGATCTGCCCCGGGAAGAGCACAAGTTGATGATGAAACAAAAATCTGAAATCAACCGGGCTAAAAATGAAATATTCAAACCCATAAAGACAAAAATTGAAGAGTGTTATGGATCAGACCTGGCCAATTTTTTGTTAAGTAACCGTCTGATTTCTGATATGGTGACCGGAAACAACGGTTCACTTCCGGACTATCGCAAAGAGTTGTTTCTAAAATATGCAAAAGAGCTCTCACTGAATATGGATGCAGTTCAGAAATATGTAGGTTAAAAACCGTTTTAAATTCCCTCTCTCTATTTCATCAGATGCGAAATTGGAAGCTATGCACTCCTTTTTTAAAATAAAAAAGGAGGAATCTATTCCCCCTCTTTTATGAACCATGCTAAGTTATAGTATTGAGAACAACAGCTCCAATGCCGCCCGATTGCAGGCAGTCTCAATTTTCTCTTTCCAAATCCGGATTCATGGTTGAAATATTCAATACACGATATAATGGACTAAAAGATAAAGCCCCGGAAACAACTAAAATGAGACCCAATAATCCCCAATAGCTGTCATAATACAATCCTATACCAACAGCCAAAGCGCCAACAATTGTCCGAATTATAGAATCCATATACCCAACATTTTTCTTCATAATCATAAAATACACCTCATCTCATTATATTTCAGTTATTGTTCTGGGAATTTAAAGCAGGTACGAAAACATTATGTCCTATTTCCCTGAAAATCAACTATCTACTCATCAACCGTATAATAATCAAACCAAGCCAAACAGAAAAGAAATATCGTCTGAATTCATTATAGGGTGCCATCTCTATATAATATAACATAAACCCCGGCATCAAAGAAATAATGCCGTGTATATTCAATCTTAAATCGATTCTTGAATAATTCACCATGTTTAGACTTCTTCTTCTTATTTTGCATTCAAAAAAATGGGTAAAATGAATCAATACTCCTCCGTTTTTCAATCCATACGATGGCAGCAATCGAAATTGAGAATCATCGATCAGACAGAATTGCCTGAGAAAGAGACGTATTTGGAACTTGAGACTGCCGGTGAGGTGTGGGATACCATCAAACAGCTAAAAGTAAGGGGAGCACCTGCAATTGGAATCGCCGGAGCATACGGGTTTTATCTGGGAATAAAAGATTCTATATCAGAAGAGTTTGACTCCTTTTTTAATGAATGTCAGGAAGTGGCTCACTATTTAAATAGTTCACGTCCCACGGCCGTTAATTTGGATTGGGCCTTAAAAAAAATTCTTTCCGGGATATATACACATCGTCACGATTCAATTGATAACATCAAGCATCATGCACTTCAAATGGCAATATCCATTCATGAAGAAGATCGAAAATTGTGTCGGTTGATAGGCGAACATGGGGCTACTTTGGTCCCTGAAAATGCACGAATCTTAACCCATTGCAATACAGGTGGTTTGGCAACTGCAGAATTTGGAACTGCATTCTCAGTTATCCTTCATGCCCATCAGGCGGGTAAGTTGAAGAATGTATGGGTCGATGAAACCAGGCCTCTTTTACAAGGTGCCAGGTTGACTGCCTGGGAGTTACAAAAAGCGGGTATCCCTTTTACTCTTAATATTGACTCAGCGGCTGCTTTTTTAATGCAAAAGGGATGGGTCGATCTGGTTATAACCGGTGCAGACCGCATTACTTTAAACGGAGATGCGGCCAATAAAATTGGAACCTATTCTCTTGCCGTACTCGCAAAGGCTCACAACATCCCTTTTTACATCGCAGCTCCCTACTCGACCATCGACATGAACTTATCAAGCGGTGATAAGATAATCATTGAAGAGAGGCATCCGGATGAAGTGACAACATTTGGGAATCACAGAAGGGCTCCTGATGATATTTCGGTCTACAATCCCGCTTTTGATGTGACACCTAACCATCTCATTTCAGCAATAATAACCGAAAAAGGGGTAATAAAACCCGATTACAGCAAAAATTTTGAGACACTTTTCAAATAAC
>JBBDJK010000042.1:0-1212 GCA_040879905.1 Balneolaceae bacterium
TGCCTTCCAAAAATCTATTCAAATGCACTCAATGATTCCGTATGTTTATCCGGAACAGATTTTTTTAAAAAGTACAACCATGGACTCCACATTTTTACAACCATCCTATATTGAATTGGACTATCAGGCACTTGAGGAGAATATCCGTTTTCTTCAGAGTATGGGATCGGATCAGTTGAAGATCTCATCGGTGATAAAAGGGAATGCCTATGGGCATGGTATCTCCTCATTTTTACCCATGGCGGAAAAAGCGGGTATCGATCATTTTTCCGTTTTCAGTGTGAATGAAGCTGAACGGGCCATTCGTCATAAAACCAATAAGGACACGGTCATTATGATTATTGGAATGATTAGGGACGATGAGATAGAGTGGGCCATTCATAATGGTATAGAGATTTATCTTTTTGAACAGGATCGGCTGCATGCTGCCATTCGTGCGGGGAAACGTACCGGGATGAGAGCTAAAGTGCATTTGCAGTTAGAAACGGGTATGAACCGAACGGGTTTTGATGAAAAGGAATTGAAAAAGGTGATCGAAATATTGAAGTCGAATTCCGACACGATCGAAGTAGTGGGTATCTGCACTCACTTTGCAGGTGCGGAGACGATAGCGAATCATTATCGAATCCAGAATCAGGACAAAATATTTAGAGAACTGGTCAAATGGGTTCAGAATGAATTGGGACAAGAGTTACTGGTACACGCTTCCAGTTCTGCGGCCTTTCTGACCTATCCTGAGAAACATTATGATATGGTACGAATTGGTATTGCACAGTATGGTTTTTGGCCGAGCAGGGAGACGTATATGTATCATATTAAAAATGAGGGGTTAAATGGTGATATCGACCCTTTGAGACGGGTGTTAACGTGGAAAAGTGAAGTGATGAGTTTGAAAAAAGTCAAGGGTGGTGATTTTGTTGGGTACGGAAATGTTTTTCTCGCCGGACATGATATGACCATCGCCACAGTACCGATCGGTTATACTCATGGATTTGGCAGAAATCTCACCAACACAGGGTATGTATTGATTAAGGGTGTTCGCTGCGGTGTTGTTGGCCTGGTGAGTATGAATATGATCACCGTCAATGTCTCACACGTTGATGACGTTCAAAAAGGGGATGAGGTTGTTTTAATTGGTAAACAAGGGAAGGATGAAATTACAGTGGCCTCTTTTGGTGAGATGACGAATGATCTGAATTATGAGGTTTTGAC
>JBBDJK010000043.1:0-1207 GCA_040879905.1 Balneolaceae bacterium
CTGTTTGCTAAAGCGCCGATTTGTGTATCGGATGTACCGTGGCAAACAATAAAGTAATCAGTCAGGGTTGTAAGATTTCGAACATCCAATACTTTAATTTCTTTTGCTTTTTTTTCAAGCAGGCCCTCAGTGATACATTCTATGAGTTTGTCAGAATCTGATGTTTTGTGTTTACTTTTGGTAGTAAAAATGGATTCTTTAGTTTTAGAAGGTTGTAGCATAGGCATTGGCAAAATTAATTAAAGGTTTAATGATTCATAATCAGAACCAATTACAAGTGATACATCAAGGTAAAAATCAGGTGAAGCTTCTCTCAATACATTTTGTTCCGGAATTCCGATCGCCCGTGCAACGCGTCTGGCATTTTCCATTTGACCACTTCGTGAAATAATGAAACTCTGATCAACATTAAAATGGTCAAAATTGCCACTTTCAACTACATCAAATCCGTATTCTCTTAATCGATCCGTAAATCTGGTTGCAATTCCCGGAATACCGCATCCATTCAAGACCTCCAATTGTATGACATTACTGACCAAAGCCGGGTCGTTAGCCGCTCTTTCAGCCTCAATCCTGGGGTATAGCAATCTTGAACTGATGGCAAAGAGTAGTATAAGTAACAATAGACCTAAAAAACCAATTGCAGCATTTAAAAAAAGGTGGTTTTGACTGTTCTCTGATCTTTTTTCAGGCATTCAGTATTAAAATCCAGATGACGTTCTTCGATAAGGGGAATTAAACCCACCGTATCCGTAAGGGCTATTGTATCCGTAATAAGCAGGGCGTTGAGAAAATTGTAAGGATATTGATGAATTTTCGGAAAGTCTGAAGTTAACCCGGGCTTGATCAATAATAATTTTGGTTCCTAAATGATCATTATTCATAAAACTGTTACCGAATGGCGAGTGAAGAACTGACACATCAAGCTGTGCATTCATTCTGTCACTGACATCAAAAAACATATGATTAGTGTATGCATTCAGATTCTGCATCTGACCACCAAAATTACTAAAACTCATTGAATAGGAGTGCCCCATAGTCATATTGAGCAGGTTCATCCAACTGCCGGGTGAGTTTTGATGGCTATTATGCATCAATGTAGCTGAATACTCTTCATGTTGATGGGTCAGATCGCTTCTGAGTTGCGCTTCTGCAACCAGTGTCATGGAGAATAATAGAATTGTAATAAGTGATAGAAATTTCATAG
>JBBDJK010000044.1:0-6221 GCA_040879905.1 Balneolaceae bacterium
AAAGCCGGGAGGGTGCTATTTCATTTCATGACATATCACTAACTGCGACTCAGTTGAATAATCATTCTGCAAACGACTCCATTTTCGTAAAAGCTAATACACGATTTATGAATGATGCACAGTTCCAAGTGAATTTTGATTTTTCACTGAACGAAACGGCCGGTCATATTGTGAGGGGGACACTATACGGGTTCGATCTTACAAGTCTTAATAGCACACTTGAACAAATGGCGTTGATGAGAATTGAAAGTGGGCAATTAAATCGCCTCGACTTTTGGTTCCGCGCTGATAATGCGATCGCAGAAGGAAATCTGAATATGTTATATGACAACCTGGAAGTTCGTTTTTTGGATGCAGAACAGCAGGAAAGAGGTGGGGATCGAATCAGGTCATTTATCGCAAATACACTGGTCATACGCGCTGATAATCCGGCCGATGATCCAAGAATAGGTATCATTCAATATGAAAGGGATTTGGAGCGATCGATGTTTAATTACTGGCTTCGTTCATTGTCAACCGGTCTTGAAGACTCCATCAAAAGATGATTCGAGTGATTTTTTCAGTGACCGGCAAGAATAAACCTGATATTTGTTGTTAAAAATGAGAAATTGTTGACCACCGGACGGAATTTTATCCATTCAAAAACCAACATGAACAATTCAAACCATACCTATAAAATTACATTATGGTTGATAATGTTCATCTCATTATCAGGAATGATCTCGGTTTTATCCGCTTTTCAACAAGAACAGAGAACATTTATCCAAAAAGATCAGCAATATCTTGATTCGTTAAATAAACGAATTGACACACTGATCACAACCGGTAAAATGGACTCAGTTCAAATATTTATCGATGAAGCACTTCTACTGGCCGATTTGTTAAATGACCGAGAAGGCGAGGCAACTGCCTATGTGCATCTTGGGAATTACTTTTTAGACAGACTGATGCCGGACTCTGTTATAGTTAATCTCGAAGAGCCATATAAAAGATTATATGATACATCAGCGGGTCTTCGCATGGGAAATGCGATCGCCACTGCCCATGCAAGAAATAACGATCCGGCTTTCTCACTGTTAATTCAGGAAGATCTTTTGGAACGTGCTTTACGTGAAGAAAACCGGAGAATGTATGCTGGTATCACACAGAATATGGGCAACAATTACAGCTCACTGGGTGATTTAGAATCAGCTATTGACCATTTTTTAATCAGTCTGGAAATGGGTGAAGAGCTTGCCGATACAAGTATCATGATTGTTGTTCTGGACAATCTGGGAAATTTGAACAGGGATGCCGGTAATCTTGAACTTGCTGAGAATTACATCTCCAAAGCACTCGAATTGGCTCAGATTAAAGGGAATGTTCGTAACCAGCTCACCAGCCATTTAAATTTAGGTATTGTTTACAACCGAACCGGTGACTATGAGCAAGCCGAATATCATTTCAAAAGAGTCATCGAAATTGGAAACCAGCTTGGTAATGTATTCTCCAAAGTGCAGGCACTTTACAACATGGGGGAGATGTATGCCAATATGGGAAATTATACTCAGGCGCTTGAAACGTACGAAGAGTCGTTAAATATGAGTCGTGATTTAAATATCCAAATGGGGATGTTCTATAATCAGGGGGGTATTGCATCTGTTTATGACGAATTAAACGATCTCGAAAGATCCATTCAATATTATGAAAATGCCGTTGAATTGGCAGAGACATTCCCTTCTAATGAACAATTGATTACCGTTTTAAAGAATTTGTCAGATGTATATGCAAAGTCGGGTGATATAACAAGTGCTTATTCTCTGCTTCAGCGTTACAGTACGTTACAAGACTCCCTGCGTCAAACAGAACGAGAAGAAGCGTTGGCAAAGCAGGAAGTACTGCTCGGTTTAAGGACTGAGAGAGAAACAAGAGAAATCACCGAGTCGGCACTGAGAAAAGAACAACAGGGTAAATTCATTATTACACTTCTGCTGATTGCACTTTCTGTAATATTAGTAGGGCTTATCATACTAATCGTTAATAAGCTGAAAGCAAATAAACTCCTCGAGAAAAGAAAGGAAGAGTTATCCAAAGCCAATGAAGATAAAGATCGGCTGTTGTCATTGCTTTCCCACGATCTGAGAACACCTATTTCCAGCCTGATGGGCATAGTTCATTTAATTCGATCTAACCTCATAAACCGTGAAGAACTAAATCGCGCTTTGGATCAAATTGATGCTAATCTTCAAAAAGAGATCAATACGCTGACCAACTATCTGCAATGGGCAAAAAATCAAAAAGATGGTATAAAAGCTAAAATTGAACCGATAAATGTCACTGAAATTTCTCAAAAAGTTGTTAATGAATCGCGGAAAATTGCAAAAAATAAGGGTGTTCTCATTGAAAATAATTTACCCGAATCATTGATCATTGATGGCGACAGGCTGATGATTTCAGTCATCCTTAGAAATCTGGTTTCAAATGCTGTGAAATACACCAAAAAAGGAGAGAAGGTCAGTTTAGACGTGATTGAAAAGGACACTGAAATTTCTCTCTCTGTAAAAGATAACGGGCTGGGTATACCAACTGATAAGCAAAATCAAATTTTCGAGGCTTTTCACATGAGTTATGAAGGTACAAACGGAGAGATTGGAACCGGTTTGGGGCTTTCTATTTGTAAAGAGTTCGCTGACAAACAAAATGCAGATATTCATTTTGAGAGTGAACCGGGGAAAGGAACCACTTTTTACTTAACATTCAGGAAGAACGACACCGTTTTAAAAGACCCCTCCTAAAAAATCGCATTAGAATTAATTCCAATACGTAAATGATATTTAGGGGCGTTAATTTCAAGATCCTGTAGTTATTTCCGCTTCCAATTCCTGTAGAAATTGCTTCATATATTCTACTCGTTTCTCAGCTTCTCGCTTGGCTGCTTCGGTATTCATTTCTCCGGGAAGTTCAAAAAGTTTTACGTAGAAATGATCTAACGTCCATTTTTGATCATTCGGAGGTTCTGTCTTACAGAACGGATCGGCCGGATTATAAATGGGCCGGTTTAATTGCCCGCCTACCGCAAAACATCTGGCGATACCCATTGCTCCCAATGCGTCCAGCCTGTCGGCATCTTGTACGATTTTAGCTTCGATTGTCCGGGGTCTGATCCCAGCAGAAAAACTGTGCGCTTCAATCGCGTGTTTTACATCATCAATTTTTTTTGGGGGGAATTGAATCGATTCTAAAAATTTTCCCGCTTTTTCTGCTGCAAGCATGGATGCTTTTGATCGATCAGAATGGTCTTTGGGAACTGTGACACAATCATGTAGCCAGGCGGCAGCTTTAATGATCTCAGAATCAGCGCCCGGTCCTTCTTCCTTTACTAACCTCTCTGCATTCTTTACCACCCTTTCGGTATGTGCCAGATCGTGACCTGCATCAAAATGACATGACTTAATCAAAAACTGTCTGAATGGGTTCATTTATTTTGAAATAGCATTTACAACCTCTTCCGGGGGACGTATAGGCCGACCGTTATTCATGAAAACACCGGTTATTTTTCCTTCCAGTACCAGCTCCCTTCCGGGTATTTTATAAATATTCTGATAGAATATAAATCTCACATTCCCCTGTTGCTCTCCATGAGTTTCTACAACAAACCGGTCATCACCCAAAAGTGATCTTTTGTACTCCAACTCAACCTTATAAACAACTGCATCCGTTCCTTTTTCATGCAACTCATTAAAATTGAGTCCGATGGATTTCAGATAACCATGACGTGCGTGTTCCAGATAGTTTTGATAAACAGCGTTATTGACAACTCCCTGTGTGTCCAGTTCATAGTCCCTGACGCTGAACTCCATCTCAAAGACATTCTTATTTTTACTCATATGAAACGTTCCGTCTTGACATTGTAAATTGTAACTTCAAATTGAATTCAACCCTATTGTCAATCAATTGTCATTATTATTATTGTTGTTGTTGTTAAGCCAATAATCAAACCAGCTTCGTTTACGTTCGAGACGGTCTACCAACAACCACGGTTCACCTGTGCGTGAAAGTCCGTGTGAGGATCTGGGATATCGCACAAATTCAACCGGTACTTCCATTTTTTTAAGTGCCATAAACCACTGCTCACCCTCTACAATCGGGGTTCTATAGTCTTCTTCACTGTGAATAATCAGCGTTGGAGTGACCACATTTTCAACATAACTCAACGGTGAAAGTTCTTGATACAAATCCCTTTGTTCCCAGGGAAAATCATAAAATTCAAACTCCAAAAGTCCCTGTGCATCAGATGTTCCATACATGCTATCCCAATTTGAAATGGATCGGCTGGTAACAGAAGCTTTGAAACGATCAGGAAATCTGGCGGTCAGCCAGTTACTCATATATCCCCCGTAACTGCCCCCTGCAACACCGATTCGATTTCGATCTGCTTCCGGATACGCTTCCAAAACGGCTTCCAGCCCTGTCATATAGTCCTCTTCATCCATCAGGCCCCATTTTCCTCTTGTCGCATAGGTAAAGTCGTGGCCGTATGAGCTGGATCCTCTTGGGTTTGGATAAAATACAAACATTCCGGATGCTGACAATGTGTGGAATGCCTGAAACCAGGTATTCCCATATGCTGAATGAGGGCCCCCATGAATTTTCAGCACCATTGGATAAGATTTTCCTTCTTCAAAGCCCACCGGTTTAATCACCCATCCCTGAATTTCTGTTCCGTCCTCAACTGCCCACCATATAGATTCGGCCGGATTAAGGGTCCGTTCTGCCAGCCACTCTTCATTAAATGTGCTTATCTGAATTTCATCTGATCCATTCGATCTCGATAAATAGACTTCGGCCGGTGTGACGGCATCCGTTGATGTATAAGCCATATATCGGCCATCATCCGTAACAGATAGTGAGGATAATCTACGTTCTCCTGTTGTTACCTGATGCACATCCCCGCCTGAACGGTTAACCTCAAAAAGATGAGAATTCCCATGAATCTGAGCCGAAAAACGGACATGGTTAGTACCTGGTGTCCAATGGATTCCACCGGGCTGTAAATCCCATTCCGCTGTCAAATTTATGGGTGAACCATCTAACTCACCGGTTCTGTCAAGTGAAACAATCATAACATCGGTTTCTGCACCTCGCTCTGTCGAATGAGTAAAAGCCATTATCCGTCCATTCTGTGACAGGGTGGGTGATCCCTGATTTCCTTCCATAACGAGAAACTGACTTGATTCACCGGTTTCAAGGTCTGCTACGTAAATATTCGTTGTATATTCGGTGTTGTATTCATCATCTTCTTCAGGATTGCCGGTATAGTAGATTTTATTCCCATCTGATGACCATTCAATATTTCCAACATTAAAAGAGATCCGGGTAATCTGTTCCGGCTCACCGCCCTCTGACGAAACGATATGTAACTGCTTTTTTTTCTGGATGGATGGATGAGGCAGCCACGTGGAGGTCCCGTCACTTTTATACCTCATCTGAGTGATCACTCTTCCATCAAAACGGGTCGAATCGAGCGTATGGGTGATTGCATCGGACGCAATCCAACCCTCTCTTTGAACTTCCTCCTCTTCATCTTCTTGTACCGGTTCACGAACAAATGCAATTTTTGATCCATCGGGCGACCATACCGGGGTACGATCCAATCCCTCAATTGTAAATGCTTCACCACCGGGTGCCGTTACGCGTAAAAACCGTACAGAGTTGTTTTCCTCTCCTCTTCGCGATTGAATACCGAGAATAGTTCCGTCCGGTGACCATTGTGGATTCGAAGATTGAACAGTTGGATCTGTAAATCGAAACGGATCACCATCGGGCTGTCCATCATTCAATTTTTGCATCCATACTTCAGAATGACGTGAATTTTCCTCTTCATTGATCGTCGTTTTGGTAAAGGCAATATAGCTGCCATCCGGTGATATTTCCGTTTGGCTGATAAACACCGTCTTATAATAATCTGCAGGGACAACCCCTTGCTGAGCATTCAGTTGAACAGTGAAAATTACTAATATTGATGATAAAAAAAGTGCTTTCGGACTGGACAATAGGTTCATAATGTAAATAGTTATGCCGGGTTCATTGATTCTTGTAATGTAACTCTTGACCATCATATTTAAAAAAATAGTGTCTGAATTAATAGCCAAAATTGTTGAAATCATCCAGACTTTTCCTATACATTTATTAATTAACGTCAGTTCGATATAAATATCTTAAGAATCGTCAGTTTGAGCGCA
>JBBDJK010000045.1:0-1140 GCA_040879905.1 Balneolaceae bacterium
TTATCCTTTGCCTTCCGGGTCGACAATCTTCTAAACAGAAGGTATCGGGATCATTTAAGTCGTGTAGAAGACCGAAATTATCCGATGCCCGGACGAAATATCAATGCGATGTTACGTTGGGATTTTTAGCGACTTCCTATATAAATACGAATCACCAATATCCCACTGTTTAAAGCAACATACTCAACGGATTCTCAAGAAGCTGACGCAAAGTAGTTAAAAATTCCGCAGCTTTGGCTCCATCTACAATCCTGTGGTCACTTGAAAGGGTTACTTTCATCATATGGCCGGGAACTACTGCACCGTCTTTCACAACCGGTACATTACGAATCGCGCCCACAGCCAGGATACATGCATTCGGAGGGTTAATAATCGCTGTAAACTCTTCAATTCCGAACATTCCAAGATTACTGATCGTAAATGTGCTCCCTTCCATCTGTTCCGGTTGCAGCTTACGATCACGGGCTAATCCTGCTAATTCGCGGGTTTCAGCGCTTATTTGTCTCAGGTTCTTTTTGTCGGCATGCCGTATAACCGGAGTCATTAACCCTTCGTCAACCGCAACAGCAACTGCCACATTTACATCTCCATGCTTCCGTATAACCTCATCCAACCAGGATGAATTTACAGCCGGGTGTCTTCGAAGTGCCACAGCACAAGCTTTAACGACAATATCATTAAAACTGATTTTTACATCACTTACTTCATTCAGTTTGGTACGAGCAGCCATCGCGTGCTCCATGTCGATATCGATTGTTTCATAAAAATGCGGATTGGTAAATTTACTCTCAGACAACCTCCGGGCGATTGTTTTTCTCATTTGAGAGATCTTGATATCCTCTGACTCTTCCGAATCAAAACTGTCTGCTGCAGCACCTTTGGCCACCGGTGATGATTTATAATCTTCAATATCTCGCTTAATAATCCTTCCATCCGGTCCACTTCCTGTTACACTGCCCAAGTCAATTTCTTTATCTTCAGCCATCTTTTTGGCCAGAGGAGATGCTTTGATTCTGCCGTCAGACGAATCCGCCTTTTTCTTCTCCTTACTCTCCTCTTTCCCATTTATATCACTCAGTATCGGATCGAACTCCTTCTTACCCGATTTCTTCTCTTTTTTCTCGTCAGATTTCTCAGATT
>JBBDJK010000045.1:1240-6199 GCA_040879905.1 Balneolaceae bacterium
CCTTCTGCCTTCTCACTTCAATCAATTTCTATATGTTACGGTTTTCACTGCCTCAATAATCTGTTTTGCATCCGGCAGCCAAAGATCAAAAAGTGGTTTTGAAAAAGGTGCACAAACATCCGGTAGTGTTACACGCTGAACCGGTGCATCCAGATAATCAAATGCTTCCCTCTGGATTAAAAAACCGGCCTCAGAAGCCATTCCCCCAAACGGATGGGCTTCATCCACAATCACACAGCGGTTTGTTTTTTTGATGGATTTTATGACGGTTTCGATATCAAATGGTTTGATCGTTCTGGGGTCGATAATTTCAACTTCAACACCCTCTTTTTCCAACTGGGATGCTGCCTGTTTTGCAATATGGTACATTTTTCCGGAAGCGATCACCGTAACATCCTCACCTTCACGCTTAATTTTTGCTTGCCCGATGGGTATGGTATAATCTTCTGCTTCAGAAACTTCGCCTTTCAAACCATACATCTGTTCTGATTCCATAAATATGACAGGGTCATCACAGCGAATCGCCGATTTCAACAGACCCTTAGCATCATCCGGTTCAGAAGGATAGATTACGGATAGTCCCGGGAAATGAGCATAAAGTGAATCATACGCAACAGAGTGAGTAGCCCCAAGCTGACCTGCCGATGCATTAGGGCCTCTAAAAACAATTGGGACACTCGCTTGTCCGCCAAGCATATATCGAACTTTTGATGCGTGGTTTATGATCTGATCTGCTGCCAGTAAGGCAAAGTTAAAAGTCATAAATTCCACAATGGGTCGCAGCCCATTCATGGCAGCACCCACACCAATTCCTGCAAAACCGAGTTCTGAGATTGGGGTATCTATCACTCGTCTGAAACCATATTTATCCAAAAGCCCTTCGGTCACCTTATAAGCACCATTGTATTCTGCAACCTCTTCGCCCATGATAAATACCTTCTCATCACGATCCATCTCTTCATCGATTGCTTGTAAAAGTGCTTCTCTAAATTGAATTACTGCCATTTCTATCTACTTAATATTTAAATATCCGGTTCGTGGACTTCAGTTCTGTTTGTCATGGAAATGTGGAGTACCGGCAAACATATCATCATAAAGTGCCTCCGGTTCCGGGAAGGGTGATTCTTCAGCAAAATCGATCGAATCCAACACCTCCTGTTCAATCACCTCTTCGATTTCATCAATTTCTTTCTGTTTGAGAACACCTTCGTCCAATAGATAAATCTTCATTCGTTCAACAGGATCCGTCTTCTGATACTCTTGAAGCTCCTCTTTGGTTCTGTATTTTTGAGGGTCAGACATGGAATGGCCTCTATACCGGTATGTACGAATTTCAACAAAATAAGGTAAGCTATCTTCCCTCACTTCATCAGCAATTTTTTTCATGTTTTCGTAAACCGTTAATGCATCCATACCATTGAATAATGCACTTCTCATGCCATATCCTTTTGCTCGTTCATGAATTTCTCCGACGGTATGTCTTCTGGCAGCGGTACCCATTGAGTATCCGTTATTTTCCACGACAAAAACGACCGGCAGTTTCCACAACTGTGCCATATTCATCGTTTCATGAAGAGCTCCCTGATCGACGGCACCATCTCCGAAAAAACAGGCTGAAATTCTGCCATTGCCTTCATATTTGTTTGCAAATGCTAAACCGGCACCAATAGGAATGTGACCTCCTACAATCCCATAACCACCCCAGAAATGATTTTCAGTTTTGGCAAAGTGCATGGACCCTCCCTTTCCTTTACTACATCCGGTCGCTTTACCAAAGAGTTCAGCCATCCCTTCATTTGCGCTGACCCCCCTAACTAAAGCCCATCCATGATCCCTGTATGCGGTAATAATATCATCATTCTCGTTCAGAGCGAATACAGTACCTGTTGATACGGCCTCCTGGCCTATGTAGAGATGAAGAAAACCACCAAATTTTCCCTTCTGATACATCTGCATAGCTCTCTCTTCAAACCTTCTTTGCAGATAAATCTTTCTATACATCTCAACGACGTCCTCATCAGAAAGGCCTAAAGATTTGTGCTTTTTCTTGGTAACAGGTGGTAATTTAACCGATTTTTCAACCTTACCATTTTCGCTATTGTTATTCCCAATGGGGGTAAAAATAGCTTTTTGCGTTTTCTTTGCCATAATCAAATGTTAACCTAAAACTGCTTATTCATTAAGTTTGAAAATATACCCAAAATTTTAGAAGATTACAGAATATTGGTGATATCTAAGGATTATAGCTCCTTTTGAACCCATTCTGAAACCGTTTGTAATGCTTGATCCACTTTATCCGGAAACCTCCCTCCTGCTGTGGCAAGGTTTGGTTGTCCACCTCCGCCTCCCCCCACAATTTTGCCGAGTGCCGATACCAAATTGCCTGCTTTAAGCCCTTCTCTGACTAAATCATCTGTGATTGCTGCCAATAAGAGAACCTTTTGTTCATCATGATCAACAGATGCCAAAACAATGACACTTTTCTCTTTCTGTTTTTGAAGAGCGTCATAACCCATCTGTTTCAGGGTCTCCATGTCTGTATTCTCAATCTTACCGGACAAAAGCTGAACCCCTTTTATTTCAATTCCGTTTGTTAGAATTCTATTAAGTTCACCCGAAGCCTGATCCTGTTTGACAATTTTCAGCTCTTTTTCCAGCTCTTTCGTTTTTTGAATCAGCTCTTCAATAGCAGTTTCAGGATCTTTTTGATGGCCTAAAATTGATTGAATCCTGTTGATCGTTCTTTTTTCTTCTCTTAGAAATTGATCAGCAGTTTTCCCTGCTACTGCTTCAACACGTCTTATACCGGCAGCGACAGATGTCTCATTTGTAAATCTGAAATATCCTATTTCGCCGGTTGCATTCACATGTGTACCCCCACACAATTCAATTGAAAAGTTTGGGTCAAATGTAATCATTCGCACTTTTTCACCATATTTTTCACCGAAAAGCATCATAGCTCCACTCTTTCTTGCCTCATCTATAGGCACCTCTCTTTGCTCTAAAAGAGGAATATTTTCCTGGATTTTCTCATTCACCCTTGACTCGATGATATCCAGTTCTTCCGGTTTCACCGCTTCAAAGTGAGAGAAGTCGAATCGTAATCGATCAGGAGCAACAAGCGATCCTTTCTGAGCGACTTGTGTCCCAAGCGTTTCCCTCAGTGCTGCATGCATGATATGTGTTACACTGTGATGTTTTTCAATCTCTTTGCGACGGGAAACATCCACTTTTGCAGTGACATTCTTTTTTGGATCAGATGGCAGTTTATCTAAATAATGAATGGTTCCGTCAGTTGTTTTCTGAACATCCAGCACCTGAACGGACTCACCATTTACCTCAAGAATTCCGGTATCGGAAATCTGTCCTCCGGATTCTGCATAAAAAGGACTTTTCAGTAGCTGAACCAATTTTTGGTCTCCATCTACTGCATAAGAAAGAATTTTGGTTTGTGTGACCATTTCATCATAACCTGTAAACTCGAAATCACCATCAGTCACCTTGATCCATTCTATTGAAGAACTCTCCCTGGCTGTAAATTTCCCGGCTGCCCTTGCTCTTTTCTTCTGATCATCCATGAGTTGATCAAAACCTTCAACATCAACATCAATTCCTTTTTCCTTTGCCATCAGTTCCGTCAGATCAATAGGGAAACCGTAGGTATCATGAAGTTTAAATGCATCTTTGTCTGATAAACGGTCACTTCCATCTATCATCTCATTAAACAGCTCAATACCCTGTCCAAGTGTTTTCAGAAAACTTTTTTCTTCTGCAAGTATGACACTTTGTACATACTCTTTTTGAGCCTCTAAAACCGGGAAGACCTCTTTAAATTGATCCGACAAAACGGAAACCAAACGATTCATAAACGGTTTTTTTAGCCCCAATCGATCCCAACCGTACCTGACAGCACGTCTGAGGATTCTGCGAATCACATAACCTCTGCCCTCATTGGATGGCGATGCCCCTTCTGCAATAGAGAAACTAACGGCTCTTATATGATCCGCAATCACTCTCATGGCAACATCCGTCGAATCATCTTCACCATACTGTTTGTTACACAGTGATGCTATTTCATCAATAATCGTTTGAAAAATATCGGTATCATAGTTTGATGTTTTCCCTTGAATAACGGCGCAGATACGTTCAAACCCCATTCCGGTATCCACATGTTGAGCAGGTAATTTTTCAAGTGAACCATCTGCCAACCGGTTGAATTGGATAAAAACCAGGTTCCATATCTCCATTACACGCGGATCATCCATATTCACCAGTTTTGATCCCGGTTCTTTTTTTCGCTCCTCATCGGAACGCAGATCGATATGTATTTCCGAGCAGGGCCCGCACGGGCCGGTTTCGCCCATCTCCCAAAAGTTATCTTTTTTTCCAAATTTTAGAATATGATCGGAAGAAATGGCCGTTTTCTTTTTCCAGAGGTCAATCGATTCCTGATCTACCGGCAAACCTTCCGATTCATCTCCTTCAAAAACAGTTGCATACAGCCGGTCCGGATCCAGCCCCCATCGATCAACCAGTAGTTCCCACGCCCATTCGATCGCCTCTTCCTTGAAATAGTCTCCAAATGACCAGTTTCCGAGCATTTCAAAAAGTGTATGATGATAGGTATCATGCCCCACTTCTTCCAGATCGTTGTGTTTACCGCTAACTCGAATACATCGTTGTGTATCAACGGCCCTTTTCCATAACTTATCAGACTCATGAAGTCCCTCCTCTTCATCCAAAAAGATAGCCTTAAACTGATTCATCCCCGCATTCGTAAAAAGTAAGGTGGGGTCATCTTTTGGAACAACAGGGGCTCCATCCACAATGAGATGTTCTTTCTCCCGAAAAAACTCCAGGAATTCGTTACGTATTTGGTCTGATGATTTAATTGGCATGGCCGGTTATCTGTGAAACTTTGACAGGTTCATTTAAAGCTTTGCAAAATATGAAAATTTG
>JBBDJK010000046.1:0-1151 GCA_040879905.1 Balneolaceae bacterium
ATGACCGGTTTTGTATGGGACACACTCACCCTCGGACGAATCGATCGATTATACGACAGAGTTATCCTTAGTACCTATATGATTTCACTGAGTTCATGTTTATACCTCTACAATGTAGCTGATGATGGGAAATGGAAGGATACATTTTTTGAGAAGTATGAAAAATACCTACCCCTTGCCATACAGTTCTTTTTAGGTGGCTTATGCAGTGCTTATGTCATCTATTTTTCCAGAAGTGTTTCCCTTACCAAAACATTCTTTTTTTTCATCATTCTGGTGATACTGCTGTTTGCCAATGAACTGCTCAAACAACGAATTTCAAACAAATACCTGCAGTTTAGTGCCTATTTTTTCATGAACTTCACATTTTTTACATTTTTCTTACCGCTTGTGATTAAACAGATGAGTACAAGCATATTTATTATTTCCGGGATCATCAGTCTGGTAACGACCATATTACTGATTGTTTTTATCTACAGTGTCAGCCCCTCAACCCGAAAGGAGATCAGCAAGATGAAAACACTGGGATTGATTCTTGGGATCTATTTAATGATCAACACATTTTACTTTTTTAATCTTATTCCACCCGTCCCACTGGCTTTAGATACCGGTATTGTAGCTCATCATGTGGAGAAAATAGATGGCGATTATGAGGTGACTTACCAGCAGGAAGTTTGGTATAAATTTTGGAGAAATAACAATCTTACCTATATCCAGGAACCCGGAACAAATGTGTACGTATTTGCCTCTATTTTTGCACCAACTGCCCTTACCAAATCAGTTGCTCACCGCTGGAGATGGAAGAATCCCCAATCCGGTAATTGGGAAACCGCTGATACTATTGTTTACGAAATTACCGGAGGAAGAGAAGATGGATACCGCGGTTTCACCTTCAAGAGTAATATACAAGTTGGACAGTGGCGAGTAGATGTAATCACCGAAGAAGGCCTGATCATTGGAATTGTTCGTTTTGTTGTAGAGATGGGGGAAGTAACTGAAAATATGCCCTTAGAGACGATTCTTCTCTAGTTATTCTTCCCAATAAGTGCCATGGATCTGGCCAAACCTTAACAAAAAAATCAAACTCCCAAAAATAACGATGCCACGGTTGTGGCACTATCTTTGTAAACCACAAGCTTTCCCAAGATATC
>JBBDJK010000047.1:0-1136 GCA_040879905.1 Balneolaceae bacterium
ATGCAGCAGCTTGGTGAAAAAATTGAAAAAAGCAGTGCATTTATCGATGACATCTATACAGAACTTGATAAGGTCATTGTAGGTCAGAGATATATGATAGACAGATTGTTAATAGGCCTTCTTGCCGATGGACACGTCTTGCTTGAGGGGGTTCCCGGTTTGGCTAAAACGCTTACCGTCTCCTCCCTTGCAGATGCCATCAATACAGATTTTCAGCGGATCCAATTTACACCGGATCTGTTACCGGCAGATCTGATAGGGACTTTGATTTACAATCAGAAAAATATGGAGTTTACGGTAAAGAAAGGCCCCATATTCTCAAATATTGTACTTGCTGATGAAATAAACCGTTCACCGGCAAAAGTTCAGAGTGCACTATTGGAAGCGATGCAGGAAAGGCAAGTAACCATTGGAGAAGAGACTTTTAAACTTGGGAAGCCGTTTCTTGTCCTGGCAACACAAAACCCGGTTGAACAAGAGGGTACCTACTCTTTGCCGGAAGCACAGGTAGATCGGTTCATGTTAAAACTGAAGATTGGCTATCCAACGAAAGTTGAAGAATTAAAAATTATGCAAATGATGGCTAAAACGGGTGAAAAGACGAAACTTAAACCTGTTGTGACTGCAAAAAAGATTCTGGAAGCGAGAGATGTTATCAATGAAATTTATACCGATGAAAAAGTAGAGAGGTATATTGTTGATCTTGTCTTCTCAACAAGGAATCCGGAAAATTATAACCTGTCTGATTTAAAAGATCTCATCTCATTCGGAGCATCTCCCCGTGCATCGATCAATCTGAATCTTGCAGCACGTGCACACGCATTTATGCAACATCGCGCCTATGTAACACCGGAGGATGTGCGATTTATAGCAATGGATGTATTACGACATCGTATCATTCCTACATTTGAAGCAGAAGCTGAAAATATTACAACTGAAGACATGATTACCAAGATTCTTTCTAACGTCCCGGTTCCATAAATAACTTATCGACATTACCGGTATAAGTAATCGGTATGGTATCATAAACAAAAAAAGGCTCACCGATTTAACAGTGAGCCTTTTTTGATGAACCTTATTTTTATTGATCAGAATGACAATTATTTCTTCTCGTCTTTGTCTTTCTCTTTATCTTT
>JBBDJK010000048.1:0-5819 GCA_040879905.1 Balneolaceae bacterium
GTGAGGAAGGGGTAAAAAAAACCCGCACAATCGAGGGTTGGGCGGGTTAAAATGGATCAGTAAAGTAAAAAATTTATTCAGTTTGAGCTCTCAATCAGGCCATTTTCCAGGTCAAAGGATTGGCCGTGGACGGTTCCTTTAAAGATATTCTTAGGGTTGTTGTTCTCATCCACAACCACAACGGTAGGCTTGTGATTTTTAGCTTCTTCCTCTTTCATGCGTGCGTACGTAATCACGATCACACGATCATCTACCTGGGTAAGCCTTGCTGCCGCTCCATTCATACAGCATACTCTACTTCCTCTCTCACCGGGAATTGTATAGGTTTCCAATCGGGAACCGTTGGTGATATTCACAACGCTTACCTTTTCATACGGAAGAATATCAGCCATATCCAATAGATCCTCATCGATGGTGATACTGCCTTCATACATCAGATTAGCCTCTGTAATCTTCATCTGATGAAGTTTTGATTTAAACATCGTTAATTCCATAATGCAAATAATCTGTAATTCTTAAATTTCAATCAATATATTGTCAATCAACCGTGTTGTACCTAACCAAACGGCGCCGGCGATCAAGTATTTTGTCTGTTCTGTTAACGTTTTTACTGGTTGTAACGTTGCCCGAGAAAACACATTAAGATAATCAATTTTGAAACCTTTCGCTTCAAGTTCATTTTTTTGATGTTCAATGAGAAGTTTTGGTGTTATTACACCCCCTTCTATCTGCTTTTGAAGATATTGTAACGATCTGAAAAGTCCGGGTGCAATCATTCTCTCATGATCACTCAGATAGGCATTTCGACTACTCAGAGCGAGGCCATCATTGGCCCGAACGATCGGAGCCATGATCATTTCAACAGGATGGTTAAACTCTTTCGTCATTCTTTTGAGAATCAAAAACTGCTGGATATCTTTCTGACCGAAAACGGCCAAATCGGGTTTTATGATATTAAAGAGTTTATTTACCACCAAACACACACCTTTAAAAAAACCGGGCCTGCTCCCCCCGCACATATATTGGTTCAATGAATCAATTTGAATCGAAAAGTAGTTCTGATTATTGTACATTTCGTCATGTTCCGGTGCAAAAACGATGGAGACATTTTGATCCCTGCAAGCATCGAGATCCTGCTGAAGTTGACGGGGATAGGTATCGAAATCCTCATTCGGCCCAAACTGTGTGGGATTCACAAAGATGGAAACCACTACGGCGTCCGAATGTTTTGCTGCGATCTTCATTAATTCAATATGTCCCTGGTGAAGAGCGCCCATGGTAGGAACCAGGCCCATTTTTTTATCCTCTTTTTTCAGAGCTTTTAATTCCCTCCGGACATGTTCAATTGTTTTGCAAACTATCATGGATCCAGGTATCGATCAGTGTAATGATCTGATTATTGAAGCTGAAAAAAGCGGAAGGAGAGTACCTGCCGCTTTTTAAAAAATTTTGGCGGGTCAGATAGCCCTGTTCGGATCGAACTCTTCAAGTAGTTGTTGTACCCTGCTCGTAAAAGCACCCCCGTGCGCCCCATCGATAATACGGTGATCATAACTCATGGTCAGGTACATTTTATGACGAATGGCGATCATATCACCTTCTTTTGTTTCGATCACTACCGGCCGTTTTTCGATCACACCTGTTCCCAGGATAGCAACCTGAGGCTGGTTGATAATAGGTGTTCCCATCATATTCCCTACGCTTCCGTAATTGGTCAGAGTTATGGTCCCACCAACGAGGTCGTCCGGATTAAGATCTTTATTACGGGCTTTTTCGGCCAGTTCTGCGACGGCTTTGGCAATTCCAATCAGATTCTTATCCTGAGCCTTCTTAATCACAGGAACGATCAAACCACCTTTTCCGCCTTCACCCAATGCTACAGCGATACCGAAATTGATATCTTTTTTGATATGAATTTCATCTCCGTTAACTGAGCTGTTAATCAGAGGGAACTCACCGATTGCCCGGATAAATGCTTCAATAAAGATCGGAGTGTATGTCAGTTTTACACCGGTCTGTTCAAAAAATTTGTTTTTATTCGCATTGCGCCATTTCACGAGGTTAGTAACATCCACATCGCTGAATGTGGTTACATGCGCAGAGGTCTGCTTGGAGCGAACCATATGTTCCGCGATCATTTTGCGCATGCGGTCCATTTTGATAATTTCCACATTCTCATGGGGTCTGCTGACGTTTAGTTCACCTGCCGAGATCTTACTTCGATCAACCGTTTCAGCTTTGGGTGCCGGTTTTTCGATTTTGTTGCTTTCGGTTGACTTGGATGAGGGTTCAGCGGTTTTTCCCTCTTTTCTATCCTCAACAAATGAGAGAATATCACTTTTGGAGACTCTTCCATCTTTACCACTTCCTGAAATCGTTTCAAGTTCTTCCTGATTGATTCCTTCCTCTTTAGCAATCGATCTGACCAGTGGCGAATAAAATCTGCCATCCGATCCAATTCGTTGAGGACGATTTTTTTCATCAGCAGGTTCAGCCGGTTCAGCCGAATTGGATTCCCGGCTATGTGATTCAGCCTCTTTTTTGGAAGATGCTGAATCCGCTTCAGGTTTCGCTGAACCCTTTGATGCAGCTTTACCTGTTGCAATGATGGCAATGGTTTGTCCGACTTCGATTGTTTCGCCTTCCCCGGCAAGAATTTCGATCAATGTCCCTGATTCGGGTGACGGGATTTCGGTGTCCACTTTATCCGTGGCAATTTCGAGTAGTGTTTCATCCACCTCTACATGATCCCCGACTTTTTTGGACCATTCAATCACCGTTCCTTCCATCACGGATTCACCCATTTGAGGCATGACTACTTCAAATCGCTCTCCTTCCGCACCATTTGAGCTGCCGTCACTCGATGAAGAATCATCAGATTTTGATTCACTTTCCTGCGGCTTCTCAGATTTTGTTTCAGTTTCCTCAGAATCAGAATCAGGCTTCTCAGATTTTGTTTCACTTTCCTCCGGCTTTTCATCGGCCGGTGCCTCTTCCTCTGCCTCTTTCTTTTTCTTCTCGGGCTTTTTCTCTTTGCTCTTCTCTGATTCGGATTGATCTTTAGAATTAGAAGGGGTTGCGTCTGCGTCGGTATCGATAATTGCAATGACCTGTCCTACCTCAACCGTTTCATCCTCTTGCACTAAAATCTCAACCAAAACACCGGCCTCTGGTGATGGAATCTCCGTGTCTACCTTGTCCGTAGCAATTTCAAGCAGTGTTTCATCAACTTCGACCTTATCACCAACTTTTTTGGCCCACTCAATAACAGTCCCTTCCATAACGGATTCGCCCATCTGGGGCATCACAACTTCAACCTTTGCCATGGTATATATCTTCTAAAATGATGATTTGAGTAATTTTGAAAGCTTTTAAATATTATCGTAAAGATCAGAATAATCGCTATCAGATCAAAATTGTGATCTCTTCAGAGTAACGAGTTTAATTGCATCTCATTGCAACAAATATAAACAATCGACTCCCCCCTGTATTTCATCATACAAACGAACAACGGAACTTCTTATTTGAGTTTTAAGATCAAACTCATATACTCAGAGTTGATTAAACAAATCGGGTTGATCTTACCAATTGATTTGGAATCGATCCTATTTGTTTTAGATTCAGTCTTTTAAATCATTCAGCAAAACAGATACCTATGAAAGCTTTTGTTTCCATTCTGATCACATCCTGGTTGATAACCCTTTTTCTACCCTGGTGGGGTATCTTGATTCCGGCAGTCATTTTTGGTGCCTGGCTGACTGAACATTCATTTTCTGCTTTTTTCATCGGGTTTTTTGCGACCGGATCCGCTTGGTTCTTACAGGCATTTTATATCCATCTTGCAAATGATGCGATTTTGTCAACCCGCATTGCTGAAATGCTCGGGGCTCAATCACCATGGATGGTATTGCTGGCCACTTTTTTGGTTGGAGCCATTCCCGGTGGATTGGGGTGTTTAATGGGATATCTGTTTAAAGTGTCGACTCGCCAAACTTCGGATTAGGATGATACAGTCGCAATATCCTGATTGGCAAACGGATATCTATCGTTTTTTTGGAGGTGTAAAGAAACCATGAGAAATAAATAAAACAATCACATTGAAAAAATTTCATGACTAACCATGAGTGAATTCACCAAACCTGAAGATCCGAAAGTACCTGAGAACCATCCTCCCGAAAGAAAAACAATGTTTACGAGGTTTCTCGATTTTGTGGAGTGGCTGGGTAACCTCTTACCCCATCCGGTAACCCTTTTTGCCTTGTTTGCACTGGGAGTTGTATTGCTAAGTGGATTGGCCGAATGGCTGAACTGGTCGGCTCCGGATCCACGGCCCGTGGGTGTAGCCGGACGGGCGCCGGGGGGCATCATTGAACCGGTCAGTCTTCTGAATGGTGATGGACTTCGGATGATCGTTGAGAATATGGTCACCAATTTCACAAGTTTTGCCCCTTTAGGTGTTGTACTGGTTGCGCTGCTTGGAGTGGGTGTTGCTGAGCATTCGGGATTGATCAGTGCCTGTATTCGTGGAATCGTTTTAAAAGCGGCCTCATTCAGGCCATCTAAGACGGAACTAACGGGTATTGCCGCTTATCCAAGACGTGCAATGAATTTTATATTAAATCCGAAAAACCTGGTTACGATTGCAATCTGTTTTGCAGCGGTTATTTCGAACACCGCTTCCGAAATGGGATATGTCGTTCTTGTTCCGTTGGCGGCTGTCATTTTTCATTCGATGGGCAGACACCCGCTGGCGGGGCTTGCATGCGCATTTGCATGCGTATCGGGTGGGTATAGTGCCAATCTGTTGATCGGAACCATTGACCCTCTGTTAGCCGGACTTACACAAGAAGCGGCCAATCTGATCGATCCGGAGTATACGGTTCACGCTGCTGTCAACTGGTACTTTATGATGATCAGTACGTTTTTAATCACATCACTCGGGACATTTGTTACACTTCGTATCGTAGAGCCCAAACTCGGAAAATATGATGAAAGCATGGCGATGCAGGATCTTTCCGATGAAGTCTCTATGGACCCGCTTACGGATCGAGAGGTTTATTCACTGAAATGGACAGGTGTTGCTGTGCTGGTTATGTTTGGAATACTCGCATTGAGCATACTTCCTGAAAATGGGGTTCTCCGGAATCCGGATACGGGGGAGATGCTCAACTCACCCTTCCTGAACGGTATTGTGACGTTCATATTTGTCTGCTTTATGATCCCCGGTTTTGTCTATGGCCGATTGGTCGGAACCATGAAAGATGATCGTGATGTCATCAAAGGAATGGCACAGGCGATGTCTACATTAGGCCTCTACATCGTGATTGTCTTCTTTGCCGCACAGTTTGTGGCCTATTTTGGCTGGAGTAATCTGGGGCAGATATTTGCGGTAAAAGGGGCACAATTTCTTCAGGATATGGGAATGACCGGGCCGATTATTTTTATCGGATTTATTTTTATTTCAGGTTCGGTTAATTTGATGCTGGGTTCGGCTTCGGCACAGTGGGCTGTAACCGCACCCATATTTGTTCCGATGCTGATGCTGATCGGGTACAGCCCGGAGGTGATTCAGGCGGCGTATCGAATCGGTGATTCTGTGACCAATATCATCACACCCATGATGAGTTATTTTGGACTGATTCTGGCTTTTGCGAATAAATACGATAAGGATTTGGGTATTGGCACCATCATCGCCATGATGCTTCCCTATAGTATCTTTTTCCTGATAGGCTGGATGATTCTCTTTTATATCTATGTGTTTGGCTTGGGACTGCCTGTGGGGCCGGAAGCACCGACGTATTATATTATTGGGGGGTGAA
>JBBDJK010000049.1:0-5799 GCA_040879905.1 Balneolaceae bacterium
CTGAATTCTGTTAAATCTCCCCAAAAAGTGCCTTTACAAATGATGTTCGTTCAAAAACCTGCAGATCTTCAATCTGTTCACCCACTCCTATATATTTTACGGGCACGTTTAATTCGTTGGAAATACCTATCACTATGCCGCCCTTAGCTGTTCCATCGAGTTTTGTGAGAACAAGGCCGGTAATATCTACAACTTCCGTAAATGCTTTCGCCTGCATCAGTGCATTTTGTCCGGTTGATGCATCAAGCACCAACAGAATTTCATGCGGTGCACCCTCCACAACCTTTCCCATTACCCTTTTGATTTTACCCAACTCATCCATCAGAGATTTTTTATTATGAAGGCGTCCGGCGGTATCAATCAATGCAATGTCTGCCCCTTTTGATTTAGCAGAAGCAACCGTATCAAATGCAACAGCAGCCGGATCGGCATTTTGTCCTTGTTGAATAATCGGTACGTCTGCACGTTCACTCCAGATCGTCAGTTGATCAACCGCTGCCGCACGAAAAGTATCTGCAGCTCCAAGAAGTACTTTTTTCCCGGCCTGTTTATAAAGATATGCCAATTTACCGATCGTAGTTGTCTTCCCGACACCATTTACACCAACAATAAGAACAACATGTGGTTTATGGATGAAATCAGCGTTAAAATCAGCAGGTTGATCCGGCCTGTGCTCTTTCAGGAGCTCCGTTATCTCCTCGCGCATAATCTGCTGAAGTTCCGCTTGAGTGATAAACTTATCCCTTGCTACTCTATTCTCAAGGCGTTTAATAATTTCGATTGTGGTTTTGACACCCACATCGGATGAAATCAACGCATCTTCAAGGTCATCAAGCGTCTGATCATCAATCTTATCCTTTCCTGCAACACTTTTACCTATTTTATTTAGCAACCCTTCACGGCTTTTTTCAACCCCTTTTTCGAGTTTCTCCTTTTTTTTAAGTCCCAGTTTATCTAACCAACTCATACTTTTTTAAAATATCTGTTTTTGTAAAGTTTCTTTATCGTTATTCAAGGTAACCAAAACCGGCTCAGTTACATGAAACTCCGAATAAACTCAATTAAAATCTGCACCATTAATAATCTTTTTGTATCGAATCACATAATCTATAAAAGAGTAGATCATCATCGCAACAGATAACCACAGAAGCCATGTATGCAGGTTTCCTTCATCTCTGAAGAAAAAGACGGTTATCCAGTATATCGCCATTATGTTCACCGATATTTTACCGGACATAATCGACATGGCCACTTTTCCTCTTTCTTTTTTAATGTGAGCCGATCCCGCCATAATCAGTAGATCACGAGTCACACCAATTGCAAAATACCAGAGAGGTATCCATCCCAGAATAACGGTATACAAAAACAGAAAAAATGCCAATAACTTATCGGCAATTGGATCCAGCACTTTCCCCAATTCTGATATTTCATTCCTCCATCTGGCTACCAGGCCGTCGAGATAATCGGATAGAACACCGTATGCAATCAAAAGAATGATCGCATAATTCATCTCATTATCGTTCTGTAGGTGGATGATTATAATGGGTATTACAATAAGCACACGCGTCAAAGAGATGAAATTAGACCATGTGACAATGTGATCTTTTACCAATATCTTTTTCCCATCGATGTTTGAATCTTCTATCATAGAGGATTTCTTCAGTAGCATATAGGATATTCAGATTTATTTTTGTTACGCATCTGAATCAGGATTGTTCTAATATCCCCCCAATAATACACTTTTTATAAAGATTTATTCACATGAAAGATAATGATTCCGTTTTCCACGAACAGGAAGCAGCTAAGTTGATTGAAACAGAGCAATCTACTCGCCAGGTGTATGATGGCGTACTGCTTAAAGTATTTAGCGATAAAGTAAAATTACCCGATCACACATTTTCTACTCGCGAATGGATCAAACATCCCGGAGCATGTGCCGTTGTTCCTGTTTTTGAGGATGGCACAATTATGCTTCTCAAGCAATTTCGATATCCCCCCAGAAAGATCTTTATAGAAGTTCCGGCCGGTAAAATAGATCCCGGTGAAGACCCGATTCGTACCGCCGAACGCGAACTACTTGAGGAGAGTGGTATACGCTGTAAACACTTGGAAAAAGTAGGTTCATTCTATCCCGCTATTGGATATGCTGATGAAATTATTCATAGTTATGTTGCATGGGGCCTCAAAATCGAAGATCAAAATGTGGATGATGATGAATTTTTAGAACCCTACCGTATCTCATTTAAAAAAGCTCTTCAGATGATCGAAAATGGGGAGATCACAGATTCCAAAACCATCTCAACCCTGTTTCAGGTTAAAATGTGGTGGATCAAAAATCAACCTTTTGCAATTGATTTTAAAGAAGAATAATTCAACTTATTTCTATTTGAAAACCGGTTTTTTATGATTCTTTAATCACTCCTTCTCTGATTGCCAGATTAAAAAGAGATTTGTGAGTCATTTTACCATCCACTTCCTGTCGCTGTATCAGTTCCTCAATTTCATCGCCTGTAAACATCAATAGACATCCGGCTTCCCGAAATTGCAGATCGATATTTCGGGGGTCTGTCAGTTTCATCTTTTCGATATCGAGTCCGTTCGGACTCACCCTTAAATCTATCAGACAGTAATAGATATCTTTTGGTTCACTTCCAAATTCAATTTTTTGCAGTGTTGTGTTTTCTAATTTCATACAATCCCTGAATAAATATATTTTAGAACCGGTTATTTCGAATAACGTTCAATGAACTCTCTGGCTTTAATCACTTCAAGTACTTCTTCGTTTTCCGCATCTACTATTCGTACCTGAAACAGGCTGATAATAGCCTGGCTGTGCAGACACTCCAGTGTTTCCGATACAGATCGGCACTCTTCTGTTTCACTCACCAGATCGTTTACTCCCTGAACAATATATTTAATCTTCTTTTTTTTCTTTTTTTCACCCGGCATCTGACCCTCTTCCTTCTCATTATCCGTGTTGAAATAGTCCCTTATCGCCTCCTCCGACACATACCATTGAACACCAAGTTTTCTTCCTTTTAACCGCCCATCTCTCAGGTAGGCTCTTAAGGTCATTTTACTGATCCCCAACAATTCATGCAGATCATCTACCGTGTAAAGTGTTAATGAACCTATTTTCTTTGCCATAATAAACAATCCGTTTCGTTTTAACTTACTATTAGTTATATAATACTAATATATAAGTTAACTTTATCAATTTTTACTTATAGGCAAAATAAGATGTTTGGTTGGGATATTGAAATGGTGTTATATTATTAGGAGTTACTTGAAAATCACAGGCACATCTGACGGGTAATCATTTTAAATGCTACGACTTTTCCCTTTTTTCTTTTCCCTCTCCTAACACACATACGATTCAATAATTCTTCTTATATTATAGGTCTTCAAAAACAATAGGTATATCCACCATTATGAAACGAAAAGTGATTATCGGCTCGATCATTACAGTCTTTCTTTCGATCTTTGCCTACTATTCATTAACTCAAATTGTACCACAGGAGATTGAAAATGCACCTGAATGGATGCCTTTACATCTGGCAATGGAACAAGCTGCTGAAGAAGATCGACTGGTGATGATAGATATTTATGAAGTGGGTTGTCAGTTTTGTCGTAAAATGGACCGGGAGACATACCCTGCCCCGAGTGTCAGGTCTGTATTGGATCGTGCTTATTTCCCGGTTAAAATCAATGGTAACTCAGAAAATAAGATGCTTTTTAATGGAGAAGAGATCACTGAACGAGATTTTGCCTCAAGAATGGGTGTTACAGCATTTCCATTCACGGTAATCATGGATGCTGACGGAAATGTGATTGACAGCAGACGTGGTTATCAGGATATTGTTGGGTTCACAAGATTCCTGAATAGTGCCGTTGAAAAAAGTAATCTATCTGTATCCGGGATCTGATACCCGCGGATGCAAATCATTTATAATCTGAGTTGGGCATATCTGCTATCCCTGATTTCGGCCATAACAATCTATCTGATCACTGTACTAATCTTTGAAAAAGAGAATCTAAATCATAATAAACAACGATAACAATCGCATTGTTTGTTATAACCTGCCCGGGCAAATATCAAACCCAACAGCTCAATTATCAGACATAATCCCTTACACCTGCCATATCAACCATCAGATCAAAAAGATCGGTATTTCGTGCAAATGTAGAAATTCGATCGCTTCCGGGGCCCCAGGCTGCAAGCTCAACATAATCTGAAGTATGTGTTGTGGTAATAAAGTTGATCCCGTTGTAATTCGCTAATATTCCGGAGAAAACTCCCTCCGGACCCTGTCTGTTTCTGAAAGGTGCGCGGTATTCCCCTTTAAGTGACTGAAAGGCCATGATCGCCTCTTCTTCAGTAATTTTGGTACTGGATGCGTACTCAATCAAATCCCGAACCCTGTTTACGGTAATCTCTTCCCCAAGTGACGGGTCCGAATACGTGTAGTTTAATTGCTCGTGAATCCATTCAAAACTGTGCTTATAATTTTTAATAGTCTCCAGCATTTTAGGTGACTCCCTGTATCCCGAACCAAAGCCTCCCAATCCGGGATTTGCATTTCCATGATCCGTAGTTAAAATCACAAGCGTATCATCCCTGCCTTCTGTGTAATCCATTACAACTTTTGCAGCATCATCAAATGCTATTTGATCATAAATTAATCCGGATGGACAATTCCCGTGCGCTGCGTGGTCAACACGTCCACCTTCAATTTGAAGAATGAATCCATTTGAGGCTCTGTCCAATCTTTTAAGGGCTGCATTTGTCATCTCAGCCAGTGTAGGCACCCTTTCCTGAAGCTCCGGCAACGTTTTATGATCTACACTGTAGGGCAGATGCGATCCATAAAAAGTTCCTAAAATTTTACCTCTTTCAGATGCTTGGTTGAGTTCCGATTTACTTTTTACTACTGAATATCCTTTCTGTTCAAATTCATTGAACAGATCTCTTCCATCTTGTCTGCTATCCGGTGAAAACTGCCTTTCTCCGCCGCCAAGAATTACATCGTATTCTCGTTCCAGATATTGAGTGGCAATCTCCTCTTCCATTCCTCTTTGAGAAACGTTGGCAGTAAAACTGGCCGGTGTTGCATGAGTGATTCTGGTTGTGGACACAATACCGGCCGCTTTGCCCGCATCCCTGAATATCATGTTAATCGGTTTATGACCTTCATCATTTGGACCCCAGTTTACACCTCCGTTATTGATTCTTTTCCCACAACCCCAGGAGGATCCGGCAGCAGCGGAGTCGGTCACAATCGAATCGAGTGAGGCCATATCCATCAACCCTCTGTGATAGTCTTTATCCGACTCATAAAGCTGAATCCAGTGAGTCTTTTCACCGGTTTCGGAAAATTTAACCAGATCTGCCAACGCCAATGTGCCGGAACTCATCCCATCACTCACCAAAAATATGACGTTTTTGGCATCACCAAATGCCGATTTTTTTAATGACTTTTGAACCCTTCCACCTAATAAACCGCTACCCAATGCAGCTGATGAAAAAACTCCTGTTTTTAGAAATTCACGACGGCTAAAATTTTTATTGCTCATGTTGATGTTGGTGTTGGTTATTTAACTTGGGTTATGGACTTTCAGGATAACCATTTCATATTAATAAAACATTAATATACGAGAAAACAGACTGTTTTTTTGAATAGAAATTGCATTCTGCTTATCAAACTCTTCTCCTTCCGCTTTATTATATTGCCGTAATAAGATTTTCTAATTATTAATTTAACGTGAGTTCGATATAAAGTTGACCACAATAAATGAATA
>JBBDJK010000050.1:0-1130 GCA_040879905.1 Balneolaceae bacterium
GGTTCCACGTCACCCCCCATTAAAGTAGAGAACATTTTGTCAGCTGCTGCAGCATTTTCAATGGTAACCTGCTGAAGAGTTCTGGTATCAGGATCCATGGTTGTTTCCCAAAGCTGACTGGGATTCATTTCACCCAGGCCTTTATATCTGGACACATCATATTTCCTTTTCGATTTTTTAAGTTCTCTGATGATTTTATCTCTGGTATCATCATCCCAGGAATATTGAATTTCACCCCTGGAAGCTGTTATTCGATACAACGGGGGTGTTGCAATATATATGTGTCCTCTTTCAACAAGCGGGTGCATATAGCGGTAGAAGAATGTTAACAGAAGAGTTCGAATATGCGATCCATCAACATCCGCATCTGTCATGATGATGATTTTATGGTATCTCAGTTTCTCGAGTTCAAACTCTTCCTCATGGCCCACACCTGTACCCAGTGCGGTAATCATGGCCTGAATCTCTTTGTTTTCAAGAATTTTATTGATCTTTGCTTTCTCTACATTCAAAATCTTACCACGAAGTGGCAGGATAGCTTGAAAGCTTCTGTTTCTTCCCATTTTGGCTGAACCGCCGGCAGAATCACCCTCAACCAGATAGACTTCACTAAGGGCGGGATCTTTAATCGAACAATCTGCCAGTTTTCCGGGTAATCCACCACCACTCATCACACTTTTTCGCTGAATAAGCTGACGCGCTTTTCGAGCGGCTTCACGAGCTTCTGCTGCAACAACCACTTTTTCGAGGATTTTTTTGGCAGTTTTGGGATTTTGTTCTAAGAATTCGGTTAATTTTTCATAAACAATCACTTCAACTGCACTTTGTACTTCAGAGTTACCAAGTTTGGTTTTTGTCTGGCCTTCAAACTGGGGTTCAGGAACCTTTACACTCAGTACACAAGTAAGCCCCTCGCGAAAATCTTCACCTGACACCTGAATCTTACTGTTCGATTTGATGATATTATTTTTTTCGGCATAGGTCTTGAAACAACGGGTTAACGCTCTTCTGAACCCGGAGATATGTGTACCCCCTTCACGGGTATTGATATTATTCACATAGGAGTGAACATTTTCAGTGTAGCTGTTATTGTACTGCATCGCTATTTCAACAGGTACATTATCCATCTC
>JBBDJK010000051.1:0-1346 GCA_040879905.1 Balneolaceae bacterium
ATCTGCACCCAATTTTGCCAATTCTTCAACATCCCTTACAGTACGTTTCAAGTAAGCCTGGAGCACGATTCCGACATGTTTACCATATATTTCAAACGCTTCTTTAAAAATATTGATGGTACTTTCAGTGTAATCAGATCCCTCCATATCAATTCGTACAAATGAATTCAGTTTTTGAGCTTCATCCAATAGATTATAGAGATTTTCCTTACAGTATGATTCATCTATATCGAGCCCCATCATCGTTAATTTAATAGAGATTGTACTCTTGAGGCCGGCTTTATGAATGCTGTTTAGAAGTTGTTTATAGATCTTAACCGTGTCGTCTGCAGTTGTTCTTTCTTCAACATTTTCACCCAACAGATCAAGTGTTACCTGGATATTTTTGTTATTAATATCCTTAATTTTTGGAATCGTCTCATCAAATGTTTCAGCCGCAACAAATCGTCTGGCAATTGCAAAGGGTAGTTTCATTTTAAATCCGATTACTTATATAAATGTGGGCTTATAATAGGGAAGAATAACGACATATACATCCGGTTTGAAGTAGAAAGTTTTCACAATTTTATTTCAAAATTTGAAACTATGCTATCAAGGATGCGTATTGGATAAATACTTCTTTAGGCAAACCGAATAAAGTAGATTTATTCGAAAAACTAAACTTAATGAAGGATAACATGGAGTAGATATTGTATCTGTATGTATTTATCGTAACTGGCCTGTTAGCCGGTATCCATGGGCAGTTGCAAAAAAATCAAATGACATTGAGTAAATTACTCATTGAGTTAAAATCGCTGGATAATAAGTATGTGCAAATCAGTTGATAATCCTATTGACAACATTAGACGAGGAAAAGATATGGTTTCAAAAATAATTAAATCCATTATAGCCTTTCTCACAATTATATTAATTTTTGTGAATGTCATTGAGGCGCAAAATAGTAACAATGCTTATCGTATCGATACATTTACCGCATCTTCGACGCCTGTACTTGAATTGAGGACATCAGGCGGATCCCTGAATGTAATCGGTCATGATGAAAATGAAATAATTATCGAGATGTATGTACGCAGGGGCTCCCGATATCTGGATCCTTCTGATACAGATTTATCTGAATTTGAAATTGATATCTATCAAGACGGTGATCTGATAAAAGCTGAAGCAACACGAGAAGATTCCGGGTTTTCACTCTTCAGATCTGTAAAAAAAATATCAATTTCTTTTAGAGCTTATGTTCCCGTTCATACTCTGGTTGATGGTTCAACAAGCGGTGGAAGTGTGTCAGCAGAAAATATCATGAATAATCTGACTCTTCGAACCAGTGGCGGAAGTATTTCGGTGGACAA
>JBBDJK010000051.1:1446-5716 GCA_040879905.1 Balneolaceae bacterium
AAAACGAAATGAGGACAGAGATGGTGAAAAATGAATCAGAACAGAATGTAGAAGAGTTCCAGCCAAAAGGAGCTTTAGCATTTTTTATTGTTCTAATGGTGTTGTTCATGATTATTTGGTTTACAATGTACTTTGAACTTCTAAGCAGAGGATGACATTATGGATAAATCAGAAAAAATTGCACTGTCTCTGAGTGGACTGCTTCTAATCATCTTCTTTGGTGGGATCATGTATGCTGCCATTGTAGAAGATATCGAAATACCGACATGTATAACGGATGTTGAACCGTTTGATACAGATACTTTATTCCAAACAGGTCCGGATACATACGAATTGCAAATGGTTGCCCGAATGTGGGCTTTTCAGCCATCTGTTGTGACACTACCCGTTGGATCAACCCTTGATCTTTATGTAACCTCACAGGATATCATTCATGGATTTAAGATTCAAAGAAAGAATGTCAATCTGATGGCTGTCCCGGGTGCAATAAACTATTTGAGAGTCACATTTAATGAACCGGGTGAGTATCAATTTGCATGCCACGAATTTTGTGGTGCAGCACATCATACGATGGCAGGCCGGGTCATAATAGAATCCGCTACGGATGAACCGGCTGGAACGGAGGGACCATAAAATGAATATGAACATTGAATCATTTCGTTTTTCAAAATCGATTAAAAATCTGAATGCAGTATTGATCATCATTCCGATGGTGCTGCTTTTTATTGGTGTCTATGGCGGACTGATGCAAACTCTTTTCAGGGCAGGTATCATTCAGAGTGATCCTTTTGTAGGTGGAGATTATTATAAGGGATTAACCTTTCATGGTGTGCTGAATGCAATTGTATTCACAACGTTCTTTGCGGTCGCGTTGGGGAATGCTCTGATTCCCTACTCTTTGAAAAAGCAGTTGAATAGTAAGATAGCCTGGACTTCCGGAATCATGATGCTGGTCGGTTCTGTAATGGCTGCTATTGTTATTTTGTTAGGTGAAGCTACTGTACTTTACACATTCTATCCTCCTCTAAAAGCACATCCATTATTCTATCTGGGTCTAACACTGTTAGTTGTGGGATCCTGGTTAGCCTCATACAACTGGGTTCCGATGTATTTGGAGTGGCGACGGGAGAATGAGGGTAAAAAAACTCCGTTGGCTGTTGTTGGAATGATGACCACTTTCATCGTCTGGTTCATCGCTACTCTTGCTGTTGCCGTTGAAATACTTTTTTTGCTGCTTCCATGGTCACTTGGTTTGGTTGATGAAGTGAATGTGATGTTGGCCAGAACCCTATTCTGGTTCTTTGGTCATCCACTTGTTTATTTCTGGTTACTACCCGCTTATGTAATGTATTATGTATTTATGCCAAAAATGGCCGGTGGTAAACTGTATTCTGACATGGCAGGACGATTGGTATTTATGCTGTTCATCCTTTTTTCCATTCCGGTAGGAACACATCATCAGTATATGGATCCGGCTATCGGGTCTCAATGGAAGCTGCTGCATGGTGTATTTACATTTGCTGTTACACTACCCAGTTTAATCACAGCCTTTACTCTTGCGGCATCTCTGGAATATGCCGGCAAAAAACGAGGGGGGAAGGGTTTGTTCGGCTGGTTGTGGAAACTGCCATATTTCGAGAAAGAGAATTGGTTCTTTGCTTATCTAATATTGGGTTTGTTTATCTTTATTTTTGGTGGTATCGGTGGAATTATCAATGCATCCTATCAGATGAACACAGTTGTCCACAACACGGCATGGGTACCGGGACACTTTCACCTGACGGTAGCAGGTCCGGTTTTACTGGCATTTTTGGGAGGAAGTTTATACCTGATCAGCCAATTCATGAATAAAGAGGTTCGGCTAAAAGGTTGGGCCATGATCTCACCATACGTCTATACATTTGGTCTGTTTATCATGTCGTACGGATTAAAAATTGGAGGTTTGAAAGGAATGCCAAGAAGAACCAATACCGGTGCGTCTTATGCAAACCCGGATAGTGTACTCTTTCAACCCGATTGGATTGCGTATATTGAATTGAGTGTTGTTGGCGGGGTGATCATGTTTATTGGTATCGTCATATATCTGGTATCTTTCTTCAGTACCGTTTTTGCAAAAAGCGATTCTACAGAAGAAGGAGCCGTTATTACCTTCCCAATTTCAGAAGCGTATCATGATGAACCGGCTTTATGGTTAAGAAACTTCAAACCGTTTATCATTATTGCGATCATCTTAATCGTACTATCATATACACCTGTTATCTATGATGTATTACAGGCGACTTATGGTGGATCTCTTCCATATTCACCAAACAGTCCGGTTCCGCTGAGATAACATGGTTGATTGGGATTGAAGGAATTTTAAATTGAAGTGGTTGGATAATGGATAGTTGATGGTTAAAAAGAAAAGAGTGATACCCATCATTGCAGTATGGATGCTGGTTTTAACAGCATCCGGATGTGATCGGCTTTCTGTTAAAGATACACTTGAGGGCCATGATTTTCGTTTAACCAATCAATTCAACGAAGAGGTTCGGTTTCCTGATAAATATGAAGGGAAGATAATGCTGGTTGGTTTTGTGTATACACATTGTCCGGATATATGTCCGGTTATTACATACAATATGATGGATATTCAGGAAGCAATTAATGATGAAGAGCGGTTTATGCTTGTCAGTGTATCATTTGATCCTCAACGGGATACTCCTGAAGTGTTAAGCGAATATGCGTCCAATTACAGATTAAATCAGAATAACTGGCAACTACTGACCGGCGATGTTCAGATCATAGAATCACTTCTTGAAAAATTGGAAATTGGGACGTTAAAATCTCCAACAAGGTTTAGCGATTCCGGAACACCCATATACTTTATTGATCATACAGACAAGATCACTTTAATCGATAAAAAAGGGCAGATCAGACGAAACTATCCGGGTAGTGAACTCGATAAAAGCGAAGTGATACAGGATATACAATCACTATTAAACGAATGATGAATTGTGTATCTTCAACAGAATGTTTGTTAATTAAGTTTTGTTCTCTTTAAGGAATCACAAATAAAAATCACATATACATAATATTATAATACAATGAAAAAATATCTATTTAGTACAATTATTTTGGCACTACTGCTTGGCCTTGCTGCCTGTGGTGGTGGTGAAGAAGCAGCTGAATCTGCGGAAGAGGTTGTAGACGACGGTGTCAGAACTATTGAAATTACTGGAATCGATGACATGAAATTTGTTGTGAGTGAACCGGCTGAAGGCATTCAAACAGGCGGACAGATTGGTCAGAATGTTCTATTGGAAGCCATCGTTGTTAAGCCCGGAGAAGAGATTCGTATTCGCTTATCAACAGTCAGTAATCTTCCTCCAACTGCAATGTCCCATAATTTTGCCCTTTTAGCTCAAGGTACAGATGTTGAAGCATTTGCCAGAGCATCCATAACTGCCAGAGACAATGATTATATCGCACCCGACTTTACTGATCAGGTTCTTGTAAATACGGCGATGTTAGGAAATGGTGAATCAGATACAATTACCTTTACGGTTCCTGAAACACCGGGAGAATATGACTTCATCTGTACTTTCCCCGGACATTATGCCGGTGGAATGGTTGGTAAACTGATTGTTGAATAAACAGTCATATTTAATATTCTTGAACTAAAGGCCATGTTAACAACATGGCCTTTTTTTTGGCTTTATGTTGACTAAAGGAGCGCGGAATCTTTCAATTAAGGTCCCGTTACATAATTTTATTCAGACATTTTTATATTGGTTAATATAGGTTCAATAATAAATTATTAGGTAAGCAATCAGATATGAAAAAACTTGAGATCATTGAAGCTGACTTCTCCAATAAAGAGCATACAGACGCAATTCTGAATATAACTAACCAATATGCACAGGATCCGATGGGTTTGGGAAATGAACTCCCGGATGAAACACGTTCAAAACTGATCAAAGAATTAAAAAATTTTCCGACAACGTTATGTCTGATCGCATATTTCGACGGAAAACCGGCAGGAGTAGCTAACTGTTTTTACGGATTTTCTACGTTCAAAGCCGCCAAAGTATTAAATATTCATGATCTCGCAGTATCGCCTGTATTCAGAAGCAATGGCATTGGTGAAACACTTTTATCTGCGGCTGAAAAGAGAGCAAAAGAGACAGGGTGTTGTAAAGTCACCCTTGAAGTTCGTGAAGACAACAGAGCCCGGGGATTGTATGAGCGTTATGGATTTTCGTACGGTGATCCAACTATGTATTTTATG
>JBBDJK010000052.1:0-5716 GCA_040879905.1 Balneolaceae bacterium
TGATTGAATTGATGACAGAATCGGTACTGAATATGGAGCCCGACCAAACATTTACCATTTAATCGTGGGAACATCATTCTTAAATATGGATTATAAAAAGGTTGGTGTCTGACTTTTCCAATTTGTTAGTATTCAACAAATTATCTATAGTTTTAATTGTATCGGAAAATAATCTTTTTAACTGATCTCATATATCAAAGCAGGAACCGTTAGTGGGTGTACTTGTCAATCATAACTCGTGAAAAGTGTAATAAATCTTTATGAATAAATCATACAGAGTTTTATTGGTCGATGATAATGAATCGATACACGATGATATTGAGGAGATTTTAACTACCCATCAAAAAAGTAGAGATGCTGATATACTGTATTTGGAGCAGGAGCTTTTTGGCGGTTCATTTTCCGATATTGATCATGCCAATGTATTGACTGAGGCAGAATATCGCATAGATCATGCTTATCAGGGAGAGGAAGCGATCCGAATGGTGCATGAAGCTGAAGAGGAGGTGGATCCATATGCAGTGATTTTTATGGATGTAAGAATGCCGCCGGGTATTGATGGGATAGAGACTATTAAGTTAATATGGAAAGATTATCCGTATATCGAGATGGTTATATGCACGGCTTATTCAGACTACTCGTGGGATAAGATTGTTCGAAATCTTGGGATAACGGATAAATTGTTATTCATGAAAAAGCCATTTGATGCGACAGCTTTAAAGCAGATGGTTTTGTCGCTTACTACCAAATGGGAATTACGCCAGGAATCGATAGCGTATACTGAAAAGCTTGAAAATGAAGTTGAAGAGCGTACAAGTGAGTTGAGTAAGCTGGTGAAAGAGTTGAGGTTCATGAAGAAGAAAGCTGAAGATGCAACAGTTGCAAAAAGTTCATTTCTAGCTAATATGAGCCATGAAATACGAACACCGATGAATGGTATTCTGGGTATGACAGATCTATTATTGGACACTGAGCTCACTGAAGAGCAGAAAGAGCTTTCGGGAATGGTAAAAAAAAGTGCTAAATCATTATTAAATCTGATCAATGATATCCTTGATTTTTCCAAGATGGAAGCTGGTAAATTGTCTGTAGAGTTTGTCCCTTTTAGATTGAAGGAAATTGTGTATGAGGTTGAAAAGATGATATCCTTTACTTCGCGTGATAAGAATTTAAATATCAGCTATCAAATTGACGAAAACATACCGGAACAATTAATAGGCGATCCTACCCAGATTAATCAAATCCTGCTAAACTATGGAAGTAACGCCGTGAAATTTACAGATGAAGGTGAAGTCTTACTTCGTGCTGATTTAGAAGCTGTTGAAAATGATACATATACAATCAGATTTTCGGTTAAAGATTCAGGAATAGGTATCGATAAGGAAGTTCAAAAGGAGATATTTAATTTGTTTACTCAAGGGGATTCTACAACTACCCGAAAATATGGAGGTACAGGACTCGGACTGGCTATTTGCCGGCAACTGGCTGATCTGATGGGTGGTAAGGTAGGTGTGGAGAGTGAAAAAGGTCAAGGCTCACTTTTTTGGTTTACAGTACCTTTAAAGAAATATAAAGGGGATGAATTGAATACGGGTGAGAATAAGCCGGATCATATTGATCAGGTATCCAGTAGTGACAAGAAGATTAAGATTTTATTAGCTGAAGATGATAAAGTCAATCAGCTATTAGCCAGAAGAATACTTGAAAGAGAGGGTTATCAGGTTGATGTAGTTGAAAATGGTGATAAGGCTGTTAAAGCAGTGGAAACAAATAAGTATGATCTGCTTTTAATGGACGTTCAAATGCCTGAAATGGATGGTTATGATGCAACTAAACGGATAAGAGAATTGGAAAGTGATAGTGGAGAACATATCCCGATTATTGCAATGACTGCCCATGCCCTGGATAAAGACCGGGAAAAATGTATTGCATCGGGAATGGATGATTATGTCTCAAAACCCATTGATAGAGAGCTCTTAAAGCGTCTTATCAGGAAATATATCCAAAAGCCACCAAACGAATCAGAAAATTAGTCCATCAAGAAGGTGGTTTAAAATCATTCAGTGTATGCTTGCTAAAATGAAACATTTACGATTACCACCATCATTCAAAACAGGATTTTTCCCGGCCGTGATTGGTTTAATATTGTTGAGCCTGTTCCTTTCCATTGAGAGCTCACTTGCACAACTTCATTCAGATCAAAAAACCAATCTCAAATTTGATAGAATTTATGAAGGATTAGCCAGTAGCCGCGTTTCGGTTATCACTCAGGACAAATTTGGGTTTATCTGGGTTGGTTCACACAGTGGATTACATAAATATGACGGTATTAATTTTAAGATCTATACGAATAATGGCGAAAGCAACAGCATTTTAAGCAACTTTATCGTTGATATTTTAGAAGATAGAAACGGAGTTTTATGGGTTGGAAGTATGGGAGGTTTGAGCAAATATAATAGGGAAACCGATGATTTTACCAGATACAGCTTCTATGGAAGTAATCAGAATAATGTGGAGACAACCGGATCAGTGAATGGCATTACAGAGGATAGTGATGGAGTGATTTGGGTGTCGGGTGGTGATGAGTCGTTATACAGGGTTGACCAAGATGCGGGTGTATTGATGCCGGTTGGTGATTTTAGCAACTTTGGGATTAATGTGATTGATGAGGGTGATGATCATACGATCTGGATGTCCACAACTTATGAAGGAATCGTCCAATATAGTACGAAAGAAAACCGGATTATACGTCAAATTAAACATGATCCACTTGATCCAACCTCAATATCCACAAATAATATCCGCACTATTTTGGTTGATCAAAATGGTGTTATCTGGGCCGGGACATTTGGATTTGGGTTATATAGCTTCAATGTGTCCGAGGAAATTCCAAACATTAAGAATTACAGACACCAACCCAACAATCCCAATAGTCTTGGAAATAACCATGTCTTTTCTCTATATGAAGATAATGATGGACAACTTTGGGTAGGTAATGAGAATGGGGGGTTACATCTTTATAACCGATCTGACGATTCATTTCATCGATATTACAATGATCCGAGGAACCCGGATAGCATTACAGACGATTCAATCTGGTCAGTTTATCAAGACAGGGACGGCCGTATCTGGGTTGGTACTGCACAAACAGGTATTAATATTGCAGATCCATATGCAGAGAAGTTTACCAATTATAATATGTCACTGGCTCGTGATGGGATTCAAAGTCATGTTATTAGAGATATCATTGAGGATCATGAAGGAGTTATTTGGCTGGCAACGGATGGTGGGGGGCTTTCACGTTTTGACAGACAATCCGGATTGTTTCATGCATACCGTGATGATCCAAATGATTCAACTTCAATTAGTTCAGATGCCACCATTCACCTGAATATCGATGATCAAAACAGAATTTGGGTCGGAAGTTACAGGGGTGGCCTGGATGTACTCATCGACAGGGATGAAGGGCATTTTGTCTCATTTAAAGAACTGATAAATAATGATAATTATAGGATTGAAAATGTATTCTCGATCCATTTTGACAAATTATACGATTATATTTGGATAGGATCATTTGATGAGACTCTACTCAGATATGATCGAAATACGAATGAATTACGCCCAATATCTTTACCGAATGGGAATACAGCGACTACCTTTGTCATCAGTATGTTCGAGGACAGTCGGCATAACATCTGGCTTTCCACACTCGAGGGTCTGATTAAGATTCCATATAATGACAGGGATGGGGAGACAGGGCGCCACTATGTGACCCATTCAGATGACGTTTATTCACTGCGCAGTAATACGATTCATCAAGTAATGGAAGATTCGAATCAACAAATTTGGATCGCGACATCGGAAGGGTTATCGAAATACATAGAAGAGAGTGAACGTTTTGTGACATATGACAGGTCGGATGGCTTGCCTGCGAATGATATACGTTCTATCGTTGAAGATGATAACGGACACCTATGGATTGGAACAAACAGAGGCCTTTCTCATTTTGATCCGGTTCAGTTTACATTCAAGAACTATTTTCGCTTTGATGGATTACAGGGGGATGAATTTTCCCGTTATTCGGTTCATAAAACGAGAAATGGGGAACTGATATTTGGGGGCATGAACGGTTTTAACATATTTCATCCGGAAAATGTATTAGAGAATCCAAATGCACCACCCATCTATTTGACAGATTTTAGATTATTAAACAGATCGGTAGAAATTGGAGGGGAAGATTCACCCTTATCCAGACATATATCCGTTACGGATACACTGACATTACGGTATGACCAGAATATATTTACTTTTGAATTTATCGCACTGAATTACACCCAAACTGAGAATAATCAGTACGCCTATATGATGGAAGGTTTTGAAAGTGACTGGAATTATGTAGGAAGTCAGCGTAATGCCACTTACACGAATCTCTATCCGGGTGAGTATCTTTTTCGTGTGAAAGCTTCCAACAACGATGGGGTTTGGAATGAAGAGGGTACATCACTCGTGTTGATTATCACTCCTCCATTTTGGCAAACAACATGGTTTTATCTGTTAGTACTAATAGCTGTAGGGTTCATCGTGGTTTTTGTATACAGATTAAGAGTACAAAACATACAAGAGAGAAATAAAAAGCTTGAATTGGAAGTTACCGAGCGCACGAATCAGCTCAAAGCCAAAAATGTGACCTTAGAGACTACCCTAAAAGAGTTAGAGAGTACAAAAGATGAATTGATTCAACAAGCTCATAAGGCAGGTATGGCTGATATTGCTTCCGGAGTTCTGCATAATGTTGGTAATATATTGGCGAGTATAAATACTTCAGCTGCCTTGATTGAGGATATCGTACAACGGTCAAAGATTGATGGATTTGTACAAGCGAACCGTTTATTAAAAGAGAATATTGATCATATCGACGAATTTATATCAAAGGATCCCAAAGGAAAAGGGTTATTGGACTATTACCTGAAATTGGAAAAACCGATCACTACAGAAAGGGAGCGTATCTTACAACAAACAAATAGATTGATTGAAAAGATAAAACTGGTCAATGATGTTATATCAGCGCAACAGAATTATGCCGGAATTGGATTACGACCCGAAGAGATTGCACTTTCTGAGATTATTGATAGTGCTCTGGCGTTAGAGTCGGGATCTATTGAACGACATAGTTTAAATGTGAAAACAGATTACAGGGCAACCGACTCTGTAATTGTTCATCAGACAAAGCTCATTCATGTACTTGTGAATATTTTCAAGAATGCAAAAGAAGCGATGTCAAATAATGAACAGAATGATAAAAATATTGAAATTAAAACATGGCAAGAGGGTGATCAGATTTATTTGTCTATTACAGATAACGGTACCGGAATTCGCAACGAAAATTTAAATAAAATATTTACTCAAGGGTTTACGACGAAAGTCAGTGGACATGGTTTTGGCTTACATAGTTCCGCAAACTATATGAGGGAAATGGGCGGGTCCATACGCGTGGAAAGCGGTGGGGCTGGTAAAGGAGCAACCTTTACTCTTACATTTCCGGGGAAACCTGTAAAGAAGAAAGAACAAAAGTCGAAAAAACAGCTCGAAATAAATTGATTCGTACAATTCCAACCGGTAAAGTTTAAGGTAAAATTCCGTATTTTGCTGGCTTTGAAGCAGATTAGTTACGTTAACCATGAAGAAAATTATTCAATTTTTAGAGCCGGTTGTTAAG
>JBBDJK010000053.1:0-4375 GCA_040879905.1 Balneolaceae bacterium
AAGTCAGGCATGTAATGACATATGAAGCAACAAATCCACCCTCCGCATCAAATACCAATACCATTTCACTGTTGATGAATCAATCGATGGTGTTACTGCCAAAAGAACCCATGCGACCCAGGCATTATGACTACAGAGTCGGATGGTTTACCATCAACCAACTGGATTTCGGTTTGGATGAGCAGAAAGCGGGTACCCGGTCACTGATTCGCAGATGGAGACTCGAACCTTCTGATCCGGATGCCTATTTCAGGGGTGAATTAGTAGAACCGGTCAAACCGATCGTATATTATGTTGACCCCGGTACACCTGAAGAGTACAGACAGTCGGTTATACAAGGTGTTGAGGATTGGAATGAGACATTTGAAGTGGCAGGATTCAAAAATGCGATACAAGCCAAATTACCCCCTACGCATGAAGAGGACCCCAACTTTGAACCGGAAGATATTCGATATAATATGGTCCGGTGGATTGCCAACACAACCCGAAATGCTGTCGGACCCAGTACTACAGATCCGCGTACAGGTGAAATTATCGCAAGTGATATTATATGGTATCACAATCATATCCGTTCCTATCGAAATCGTTTGATGCTCGAAACCGGAGCTGCCAATCCAAAAGCGCGTAATATTCATGTAGATGACGATTATCTAAAAGAGGCTATCCGACAGGTGATTGCACATGAAATAGGTCATGCTCTCGGTTTGCCACATAACATGAAAGCAAATTCATCATACCCGGTTGATTCCCTTCGTTCACCAACGTTTACAGCGGAATACGGTGTGTCAGCTTCAGTAATGGATTATGCCCGACAAAATTATATTGCACAACCGGGAGATGGTGTCGAACGATTTATTCGAAAAATCGGACCGTATGATCGCTATGTAATCAATTGGGGTTACCGGGTGATACCTGATGCTGAAACATCTGAAGAAGAGATCGAAACTTTAAATCGATGGATTTTGGAAAAGGCAGATGATCCTATGTACCGATTTGGACAATCCACCGGATATGATCCATCCGCACAGACTGAAGCTCTGTCAGACGATCCGGTGCAGGCTTCTATCTATGGGATGATGAACCTCCGAAGAGTAACCCCAAACCTTGTAGAGTGGACATCAACAGCCGGGCAAGGATATTCAGATCTTCAAGAATTATACGGTGAATTGATAGGTCAATGGAATCGATATGTAAACCATGTCATTACAAATATTGGGGGTGTTTACATGGAACGGAAAGCCACTGATCAGGATGGAAATGTATATCGCCCGGTTGATCGGGATTATCAGGAAAAAGCGATGGATTTTATGATCACAAATGCGTTTTCAACACCCGAATGGTTACTGGATGAAAATATTCTCAGAAAGATTGAACATGCCGGTGCCATTGAACGAATCCAGACGTTGCAGGGTCGACACCTGCAGACTGTTTTAAACAGCTCGCGAATGATTCGGCTAATTGAGGATGAAACATTCAGAGGGGATCAAGCTTATTCAATTAGTGAAATGTTAACTGATGTTCGAGATGGGATATGGAGTGAACTATCATCCGGATCGGCGATCGATGTTTACAGAAGAAATCTTCAGCGAACCTATTTAAATCATATACAGGAATTAATGGAAAGTACAGACAACAGTGTTCATGGAAGTGACATCAAAGCACTGTTACGGGATGAATTGCAGACACTCGGCCAACAGGTGGGCCGTGCTCTTGGCCGCTCAAATAATCGAATCACACAAGTGCATTTAAGTGATGTAAAGGAAAGAATCAATCAAATTTTAGACCCGGCTTAACGAGCAGATAAGACTTAATTGAAATAGAATACAATGAAAAAAATTGTGGTGACCGGCGCGTCACGCGGAATCGGATTAGCAATCAGCAAACAACTTCTCAAGGATGGTTATGAAGTTTTGGGAACACATAATCGATCCGAGATGCCTGATGTATTGACAGATAACGATCGATTTACATCAATTCGTACAGATCTATCCGATATAGATTCATTGACTGTATCACTCAAGACGATTCTTACTAAAACTCCTCCCGATGGCTTAATTAACAATGCGGGAATTTTTATCGGTTCAGATATGACTGATTCGGATAAGGATTGGTTAGCAGTTTGGGACCGGGTCATGTTAGTCAACCTAAAATCATCGTCACTTCTCAGTAAATGGTTTGTTAATGGATGTCTGGATACCAATGCTGAAGGTATACTGGTGAATATAGCTTCACGTGCAGCTTACAGGGGAGATTTGCAAGAATATGCTGCATACGCGGCATCTAAAGGAGGAATGGCAGCATTTACCAAAAGTATAGCCAGGGATTTTAGCCGTAAAGGAATTGTTGCTTATACAGTTGCACCCGGTTTTATCCATACCGATATGGCTGAGTCTGCAATAGATCGGTTCGGGGTTGAGGGGTTGACCAAAGAATCTGCTTTCGACGAAATCACTACACCTGAAGAGGTAGCAAATCTGGTATCCTGGTTAGTACGAGGTGAAGTAAAACATATGAGTGGTTCCACGTTTCATATTAACGGTGGATCATACATGGTGTAATAATGAGCATCACATTCTAACGGATACGGTATCAATCATATAGTAAATGGATATAGAATATGGTCTTTTGATATGGGATATGTATACCGAAATAGCATAAATAGAAATCAAATCAGATTTCAATCACTCTCCTTTCGGATTGAATATCCATTCTCAGCCATTTTTTGCTGAATCTTAAAATGGTTCAGATCAGATTGAACCATATCTTTTATTAAGCTTCTTAAATCGTGTTTTGGAACCCACCCTAATTTTTCCTTTGCTTTGGTGGCATCCCCGATTAGCATTGCGACTTCAGTTGGCCGGAAATATCGAGGGTCAACCTTCACGACTACGTCGCCGGGTTTTTTTGTAATCTTCAAATTTAGTCGATCTGTAACTTCTTTATCGAAACTGTCGATAACCCCAGTTTCATTCTCATCAGAACCTTCAAAACGAAGATGAATACCCAATTCTTTAAAAGAGAGTCTTATAAAATCACGTACCTTGGTTTTAACACCGGTTGCGATCACAAAGTCATCCGGTTCATCCTGTTGTAACACAAGCCACATCGCTTCCACATAGTCTTTAGCATGTCCCCAATCACGCTCAGCATCCATATTCCCAATATAAAGGCAGTCAAGCAGGTTAAGTGAAATTCTGGCTGCGGCACGTGTAATTTTTCGTGTTACAAACGTTTCACCTCTTCTGGGTGATTCATGGTTGAATAGAATACCATTGCAGGTAAACATATCATACGCCTCCCTGTAATTGACTGTAATCCAGTAAGCATACATTTTTGCGACGCCATATGGAGATCTTGGGTAAAATGGTGTTTTCTCTGTTTGAGGGACTTCCTGTACCAAGCCAAAAAGTTCAGAAGTAGAGGCTTGATATATTTTGGTCTTTTTTTCCATTCCCAAAAGTCGAACAGCCTCAAGAATACGAAGTGTTCCCAATCCATCTGCATTTGCGGTATACTCCGGTGTTTCGAAGCTGACCTTGACATGACTCATCGCAGCAAGATTATAGATCTCATCCGGTTGCGTCTCTTGAATGATACGAGTGATATTCATGGAGTCAGTCATATCTCCATAATGTAAAATCATAGAAGGTGAATCTGTATGAGGATCTTCATACAGATGATCGATACGATCTGTATTAAACAAACTGGCACGACGTTTTATACCGTGTACAGTATATCCTTTATCGATCAACAGTTCAGCAAGATAAGAACCATCCTGACCCGTAATACCGGTGATCAGCGCTATTTTCTTTTTAGGCATCTAAATAGATAAAATTTTATTAAATGAATGTGAAATCCTAATGTAGGATTACTGTTCACAAACAAATCAAATCATTTATATAAACGGATCAATTTCTGAATCTGTCAATCAGTGTGATGAAAAGTAAAGCGGTGGAAGCGATACTTGAAGCCAGACTAATTGTCTCTTGAGGTGTTAGTTCACGTGAAGCCGGTTTTTCGGGAATGATGATTGTAGCACCCGGTTCAACATCTGGGTTGCTTCGAATTCTCAAAAATCTCCTTGTCCGGTCAACTTCACCATTTGCGTAGACAATATAAGCTCTATGTCTTTGGCCACGATCGGTTGTTCCACCTGCTGCGTTTACATAACTTTGTAATCCACGGCCCGGTACATATCGCATGGTAACGGGAGCCAACACACCTCCTTCAACTCTTACAGTCTGGAATTGACGAGGAATGCGAATGATATCACCCTCCTGAACTCTTAAATCATTGATTCCATTTGGTGATTGAATCGCATCAGCCAATCGAATACCAACGGGTGTATAAACCGTATCATTTACCGTTTCAAATC
>JBBDJK010000053.1:4475-5697 GCA_040879905.1 Balneolaceae bacterium
AATTCGCTGCATGGAGGCTCCCTGAGCATAAGCGTATTGAGATAATCCACCGGCTTGTTCGATGATATCTGTCAGGCGTGCATTTCTGGTTTCCAATACATATTCACCCGGAAACTGAACTTCACCTTCAATTTTTACCGTTAACTGATTTTGATAATTCGGTTTGGTTCTTACAAATATTCGATCGAAAGGTTCAAGTTTAAATTCTTTACCCCTTTCCGAGAATTGAAAATTGGGTTCGATTTCAAATTGAAAAACATCAGCAATCTGATTTACTTTAATTCTCGTGGCATTATCTACTACTCTGCGGGCAACTTCAATACGATAAGCAGCAGCCTGGTCTCTGAGGCCGTTTGACAAATAGATTGCATCTTCCAGTGTCATACCTTCCAGATATTCAAATCGATCCGGACTATTTACTGCACCACTTACTGTCACAGTGAATGTTTCACGCATATCAAAGATGGATTGTATACGGACAAGATCATCACGATGGAGTAAAATATCTTCCGCATTTCCTTCCAGAATATCTCTAACAGAAAAAGCAATACTTTCAAGCATCAGGTTATCCATATTCCGGATAATAATTCCTCTTTCCATATAGGTATCCTCTTTGATTCCTTCAGCTTTTTCAATCAGATCTGTCAGAGTCATTCCTTCAGTTAACTCAAAATCTCCTTCACGGTATACAGAACCTTCGATTCTAACTCTATTCTCATATCTGTCAACAATCTCCCTGATGTCAATTTCGTCACCATTTTGAAGTTCAATATCACCACCTTCAGGCCATTTTACATCCGAGATGAATTTCTGAATATTACTTGCCCGATGAAGAACAATTCTCTCAGTATAGGCTTTTTCAGAAAACCCACCTGTAAAGTCCATCAAATCGTTTAGTGTTTCACCCTCTTTCATCTCAAATATACCTCGTCTTTTCACTTCACCATTCAGACGAACTCTATTGATATATGGATTTACTTTAATGATATCCTGATCTTTCAGGCGAATATTGTCCTTCTGATTCGCATGTATAATCAGATCATACAGGTCAAATTCAACGACAACATCATTTCCTCTGATTACTTCAATACTTCGCCAAGACCCGGAACGGCTTGGGCCGCCTGCAGCATAAAGCATATTAAAAACAGATGCCAACGAGGATACAGTATATGAACCGGGTTGTACAATTTCACCGATCATATTCACATTGATACTTCTGACA
>JBBDJK010000054.1:0-35805 GCA_040879905.1 Balneolaceae bacterium
CCGGTCTCCGGATTTCCATCCAGCAGTTGCAACATTCGATGTTCAGTGTCACCACTGAAATAACTGCTTTGATCTTTTAATAGCAGCCAGGCTTCTACGATTCGAACCATCAGCCACTTATCAAAATCAGTCTTAATTTCTGAATCGTCCTGTGAATGGATTGGCAAATAAAATGGCAGGTTCACTTCATTTGAAGATTTACCATTTTTCTGTTGCTGGTCAATCACATTTTTCAACACACTCACCGCTTGCCCTCTTCTCCCCAAATCGTTTAGTACACGGCTCAGGCTAAGTGAAATGGATATATTTTGATCCAATCCACCATTATACAGTTCAATCATGAGTTGTGCCGCTCCCAACAAATATTTGGCCTTTGCGGATCGATTTTTATGATCCGTTTCAATATTTAATTCCAGTGCAGTTGCAATATAGTTTAGGGCCCTTTTGTAATACACAGCATCCGTTTTATTCAGTGCTGTTTCCCAAGCTGATATTTTATCACTGCTCCATTTAAATCTATTAAATACCTTCATCCAGGTATCACTTGCCGGTTTTCCAATTTCAACTACATCGTCAAAAATCAACCCCTGATCGATCAATGATGGTACTAAATCTTTTTTAACTGCAACAAGATTATTCAAGTATACATCCTTTTCTTGTTCTATTTCGTACCTGGCCAACAGTCTTAACTGTGAAATATATTGATAGAGCTCATAATCGATTGAATTCAAATATTTGATGATAGCATCCATCTGATCTTTTGAATTCGGAACAGCGATTAAAAGAAATGGAGAGTTTTTACTCAATAAATTTTCCGCCCCTTTTAACACATTCAATTCCATGCCATTAACATCAATTTTTATCAGATCAATATTTGGCAACCCGTTCAACTGCCACCATGCATCCAAAGTGGTTGTCATCACTTCAACTTCGCCCTCCGGATTCAGTTGCCCATTTTCAGGATTTTGACTATCTGCTTCAAATTGTTGCTTACCAACCTGATCTGTTACTGCCAGATTAATTAATTCTATCTGATTGAATCCATTTATCTTAATACTTTTTTCAAGATATCTATTTAGCATTGGTGAAGGCTCAAATGAGTAAACAGAACCACTATTGCCAATTTTTTTGGCAATAGGAAGTGTGTAGACCCCAAATCCTGCACCGATATCGAGAATAGTCATCCCGGGTTTTACAAAATTTTTGATAAATGATAATTCCGCTTCATACCAATTTTTCTGCTCCTCAAGAACATATCGAGTCAATAGTGTATGATCGTCAGGAGTACAGATCGTAATTCCATCATCTGTTTTAAACTGGGATAAAGTTTCGTGATCCGCCAAAATTTTCCCATTGTGATTTGAATGGTTAACTTTCAACCTGGATATAGAGCTATCAACCGGTTCGGTGCTTAAATCACCATTACGATCGAACCTATACCTATTTGTTGGAGATTCCGAAATGCTTTTTCCGATTTTATTCGAATCTGAAGTTGATTCTTTAATAGGCTCAACACGAATATGATCACTCCATTCATCTTTATTTAGTCCTTTTTCATACCCATCTATTCTTTGATACCACATCTGGCGAAATGCTTTTTCAAGATGTGCAGCATACCGATCACTATCACACAACGGAGATGAAGCCACTCGGTCTCTTAATCCTTTACGTAAATCACTTAATGTAACCGGATCTGATGCGAGTAAAACACTTTGATGGATATACTCATCCCAATTATTGCATATCCACTCCTTAAACCCTGCATTGAAAACATGGGTGGCTGAGTGACGTCCGGCAAATGTATCTCCGGGCTTAGTAATAACCGGAATGCCCATCCACATAGCTTCACACGTAGTTAATCCACCGGAATAGGGCCATGGATCCAGGGCAATATCTATCCTGTTATAGGTCTGGAGCAGTTCTGCATGGGGTGAGAGTCCTTCAAAAATTAACCTTTCAGGCTCTATACCATATTTGTCCATAATAGTTTGGATGCGCTCCACATAAACTTTGTTTCCATACTGCTTGCTCTTCAAAAACAACTTGCTATTGGGCACTTTTTTCATGATTTCAGCCCAAACCCCCAACAATTCCGGATTCACTTTTATGGGGTTATTAAAACAGCCGAAAGTTATAAATCCATTCATTTTAAAAGGATTCTCGCCAACTTCAGGTGCATATTCCGGTGCACGGTAGCAAATATAATCGTCAGGCATTCTAACCAATTTTTCAAGATAAAATGGCTCAACACCGTCCGGAGTTTCAATCGAATCAGAGAGAAGGAAGTCTATAGATTTGAGGCCGGTTGTGTTGATTAATCCGCCAACCCATTTCACAATAACAGGCGCCGGTTCCATTGCCACCGTTCGTAATCTGCTCTCTGCTGCGTGACCGGAGAGATCGATCAGAATATCAATCTGATCTTCTCTGATCAGTTTGTTCAATTTCTCATCATCCAAAGCTTTAACCATATGCCACTTATGGCTAATTGAATGTAATTTTTTAGTAACCTCATCTACCAGAGAGTAGTTGGAGTAGAAATAGAGTTCATATTGATCCCGATCTATTTTTTCAAGTCCCGGCAAGATCATCCAGCCCACCGGATGTTTTCTGAATCCACCTGAAATCAATCCGATACGTAACGGCCTGTCACGATCCTGATCAACCGGTTCTGCCCTCTCGGGATGATCGGGAGCATAAATGGAATCCCATTTTTTATGTGCTTCAAAGATCTCCTCTTTTGTCTTTGATGGATTATAATGCTGCACAAAAAGGTAGTTAGAGAAACTCTCCATCAATGCCGGAAAGTCTTTGTTTGCCCTCAGGTAGTTTCTTTCAGCTTCATCAAATCTGCCTAATTCCTGTAGTATATTCGCATAATTAACTCTGACACCACCATAATTCGGTTTTTTTTTGAGGATTCCTTCATAAATCTTAATTGCCTGTGCATACTCTCCCATCTCCTTTTTCAGCTCTGCGCAGGTAACCTGAAGTACAATGTTATCGGGTTGAATTCCCAAACCACTTTCGATCGATTTTAAAGCTTCATCAAACCTTTTTTGATTCGTTAGAATTTTCACTTTTTCATTTATAGCGTTCAGTTGGCCTCTATCCATTTTAATCGCTATTTCGTACATCTCGATTGCTTTATCTGAATACCCCTGATCCCTGTATATATGGCCTATTTTAACGGCAACTTCAGCCTTTTTAGGATCAATCTGATTACATTTCTGAAAAGACCCGAGCGCTTCATTCAGTTTCCCAAGCTCCTTTTTCGAATCTCCCAATTTCATCCAGGCCTCGAAATGATCCTCTCTGACTTTAACCGCTTTTTCTGCATATAATTCCGACTCTTTAAACCTTTTTAAATGATATGCCGCCAGTGATAGGCTGTAATACGTGCCTACATCTTCTGATCCCATATAAAGAGCTCTTTTCAGGTAGTCCATCGCTTTCGAGTACTCCTTCTTTTTAAGCATAGCCTGACCGTACAGGTGATATGCCTGCCATGGGGTTAACTCATCCTGAACAACCGGGGTAAGTAGTTGTACAGCCCTGTTGGGATTTGATTTTTTTTGATTTAAGACTTTTTGAGCTTGTAAGATTCTACTTTGCAAAACGATTTGGTGTTAAATTCAGGTTTTTTATCCACTTCATCACATCAGATATCTGATAACTCATAACCTGCAAAATGTGTGCCTACCCATTTATGAAAAATCAGATGAACACTAAACAGCCTTAAAAAACAATTTATCACGGTATTTGAAGACCATCTGAGATCAAATCCATAGCAGATTATATCCACGAACGTAAAAATCTTCCACGTCAGAGGAATCATCTTCTGTTTAACTGAGTGTTAACACCTCTTTTATCTTATCCGGCCATTTCGGAGTCTGGTAATTAAAATGATTATTCTCCAAGAGAATGAATAATTTTGGTTTCAATCACTGAAAATGACTCCCCTAACTCTCAATTTTAAAACAGAAAAATTACAATGAACCGAATAATGGGTTTATTTGGAATCCGGATGTAGCAAAAACCTTGATTCATCTGTTCATTGGCATAAGATTTGCAATTCATTCAATCATAAACGTTGAGGTACTATTAATACATCGGAAAAGATTAAAAAAAACTAACAGAAAATTACTTATCAATCCTTAAAAAAGGACGATAAGAAAGGTGAAAACACATAAAATATATCTTTTAGACTCATGAGGAATCCGCAACTTGTTTATCAAACACAATCCGTAAAATCTGCATCGCCTTTACAAATCGTCATTAAAATGTACGATTTAACGATTCAGGCAACGTATCGTGAAGACGAAAAAAAGGTAAAAGAACTGCTATCCGCATTGATTCACGGTTTAAATTTTGATTATGAACCTGCAGAGCAACTTTTTTCGCTGTATCAATATTGTCAGGATTTAGCCAGAAAGCATAAGTATGAAGAGATCAGGGAAATTTTGGAACCCCTGAGAAGCAGTTGGGACGAAGTTGCAAAACAAGGAAATAAATAAGCTGATGGTACTTTTTACTTCATATTCCGATAATTTCTTTATCAATCACAATGAGGTGGCATCATGAGCAGTATAAGCAACATATTTCTACAAAATAATCCCTATGAAAAGTTTGTTCAACAATTGGTTCAATTGGAAAGCAGAACCAAATTACTTTTACAATCGGAAAAAAGTACACAGAATGAAAAAAAGACAGCTCTGGGGCAGGTAAGTTCATCGATTTCACAGTTTGTAAGTAAAATTGAGGAACTTCAGGATGTTAAGAATAATGCATTTCAACCACTCACAGGTACAACTTCGAACAAAGATGTAGTCAAAATAACTTCTACTGCCGGGTTTAATAAGACCGGATCATTTGATATCACTGTAACCCGATTGGCTTCGAGTGACCTTTTGATATCACAAATTATGGATGGCACTACATCGGAACTGTCTGCTTTCGGAGCCGGCACTGTCGAACTTACTGTTGGCGACAAAACCGAAATAGTATCAGTTGAAACAACTTATGAAGACGAAGAAGGGGTAATTCATCAAATGAGTAATGATGAAATACTCCAATCTTTTTCGAATAGCATCAATGAACAATTTGGAGATGTGGCACGCGCCAATCGATTTAACACAAGTGGTGATAATGTTCAGTTCTCAGTTCAAAGTATTGAAACCGGGTTTGATAATCGTATTCAATTTAATGATGCAACCGGTGTACTTGCTGAAATTATTAACGGCTCCACGCGAAACACACCGGAAGTGGAATTAAATGCACTTTTTACGGTTGATGGGATCACATTTGAGCGAGATCAAAATAGTGTGGATGATGCCATCGAAGGTCTTGCGTTCCAACTTGTGAATTCGAGTGTAGATCCGGTTAAAATGAGCGTAAGTCGTGATGTTAGCAAGGCGCGATCAAATGTAAATGACTTTATATCTGCTTATAATAATTTAAATAAGACGATTCGAGACCGTACATTTTTAGATTCTGAGAACAATCGCAGAGGAGCTCTCCAGGATGTCCGGACTGTTCGTAATCTTACAATTAACTTAAGACAAACCGGTTTATCGCCGATACAAGGGGTAGAAGATGGCGAAATTGCAAGATTAACTGAGATGGGTATCAGTTTCAAAAATGATGGAACCATGTACGTTGAAAATGATGAAATGTTAACAGATCTTCTAACGGATGACCCGGAATCTGTAACAACTTTTTTTACGCATGAAAATTCTATTGTTTCACAGATGAAATCACAGGCTGAAGCCTACATTAAAAGTGATTCCGGCATTCTGTCATCGATCGAGAACGGCATGGATCAAAGAATTGATCGATTAGACAGACGAATTGCTGCTCAAGATCGCTATTTGGAGAGATTTGAAGAAGAACAGAGAACTATTTTTAACAAATTAACACAGGTTATCGCACGTGGCGAATCTCAGTTTGATCAGATCATGAGTTTTCGCCAAAGGCTTGGTTATTAACAGATGATCATGAATACACTCACGAAACACCTTGAAATTATCAATCTGCACAGCAAGAAAATTTTGAATGAAGTCAGTAGAATTGAACCGTCACTCGATTTTGTTGATCAGTGCATGGATATGCGACAGGAACATATCGATATCCTGGAGAACCTATTGGAAAACAATCAATTGGACTTCCTCCCGTCACATCAATATAATGATGCTGATAGGTTATTTGATGAATTTATAGATCTAAATGAATCCATTGAAAAAGCGATGAAAACGATCTTAGTACATAAAAAGGCAGACTTGGCTTTAGCAACCAAAAAAAGAAAAGCTGAAGATGGATATCATCTTTTAAAAAACCCTGATACTTCGTATTATCTAACAGATAAATAAAGACCATGGATATCAATAACATTTCAAATCTTATTAAGAACCACATTAATGAGTCCAAATCTGCAGGATCGAGCGAGAAGTCTGATGCTGTATCTCCAAAAAAAGATAATGACTCGATTTCAGATAAGGTTTCTATTGATCGTCAGAACTCAATGAAGAGTGAAGAACATTTTGCAAAAATTGAGCTCAATAAACTTAATCAGACCTCATTTGAAAAATTGAAACTGATGAAGGCGAAACTTGTTGAGTATGAAAATGCAAAAGCAGATTCTCCCGATAAAGCTGCCAAAACCGAACTTGGCAAACTACTGGACAATCCGGATGTTTGGGGCGATATCGCAAACAAAATTCTTGACTGACAATAGCTTTTCTAAATAATAACCGGCGAACTGACAATTACTTTCTGTTCAAACTGTAGCTATTCTAACTAAATCTCGGTTATATAGATCTTATCACATAAATAATACCCCACATATCAACGATTTGATTCAAATTAAAATAAGATGACCGGAAAATAATGGTTGGACTGTGTGAAAGACTCCGGTATAATGGATTATTTGACCATCCATATGTAGTTACATTATTACTGTAAATATCTCTACAGAGTGATCTCAATTCTTTATTTTAATCAATTCATTGGTTATGTTAAATATAAGGATAGCGCCATGTGACTAATCTGTAAGGGTAGGTTCCGATTTAGCTGAGCACACGGATACTCATGCTGTTATATCCGGATCAACTCTCTATCCGAATCATCGGAGGATATTGGATCACAGCTTGGCCTCCACCCGGGCAATACAGTAAAAAATATTAATGAAATATTTGGGCGTAGATATTTATGAAAGGTCACATTTTACTTGTTGATGATGATAAGTTTTTGCTTGGTTTTATGGATGAGCACCTCTCCATGAGTGGTTATAAAACATCGCCATTTAACTCACCTGTTGATGCTTTGAAATTTTTGGAAAAGAATCCGGTTGATCTGATCATTACAGATGTCAAAATGAATGAGATGACCGGTGACGAATTACTGACTGAAGTGAAAGAGAAGTATCCGTCTATAGGTGTTATCATGATTACTGGATTTGGAAACATCAATCATGCCGTAAACGCACTTCGAAAAGGAGCATTTGACTATGTGACAAAACCGTTTAAAGCAAAAGAGATCAAGTTGAGGGTAGATCGTTTTTTTGAAACAGATGATCTAACATTAAATGATGTATTAAGTGACCAAACAGATGTTACTGAATCATCCGGCAAACAAATTAAATCTAATGACAGTAAGGTCAATAAGGATTCCGATACGGAATTTGGTGATCAAAAAATGAAGTTTGTGGGTGATGACCCTCAAGTCAAGAAGTTAATGAGTGTTCTTCCGATGATTGCAAAAAATGATGCACCTGTTATGATCCAGGGTGAAAGTGGCACCGGTAAAGAGGTGTTTGCGTATCAAATACATGCCCAAAGTGATCGGGCAGATAAACCTTATATTAAGATTAATTGTGCTAATCTCCCATCTGAACTTGTTGAGAGCACTTTATTCGGCCATTTAAGAGGTGCATTCACCGGTGCAATTACAGATCAAAAAGGTGCATTTGATGCTGCCAATGGTGGAACGTTGTTGCTGGATGAGATTACTGAAATCGATATTAATGTACAGGCAAAACTGTTAAGAGTGCTCCAGGAAAAGGAATTTTATAGAGTAGGAAGCCAGAAACCGATTAAAGCCAATGTAAGAATCATAGCGACATCCAACAGAAACATATCTAAAGCCATTGCAGATGGTGATTTCAGAGATGATTTATATTATAGGCTCAATGTGTTCCCAATATCAATCCCCCCACTCCGTAATCGTCTTGGTGATATCCCGATATTGGTAGAACATTTTGTTAATAGATATCGAGATCGATATAATCTTGAACCAAAAGTTATAAGTGATGAATTGATGTCCTTTTTTAAATCTTACGATTGGAAAGGAAATGTTCGTGAACTTGATAACATGATACATAGGGGAATCATTCTATCTAACGACAGCCAGACAATCAATCTTGAACATATCCAAAACAACCTTTTTGCAGATGAAAATGATGATCCTTCAGAGGAAAAACTTAGTAATTTGCCCTTAATGTCCATAGAGGATATGGAATTGCATCTCATCAAAAAGACTTTGGAACACACTCAAGGAAACCAGAAAAAAGCTGCTGAAATTTTGGGTATATCCGATCGCACGATCCGAAATAAACTCAAAAATGTTGCCGAATGAAAATCTTTCCTGATTTGAGTAATATCAGTCAAGAGTGATAATAGGAAGCTTACATATTCTGAACTATTATTTTCCTTGCCCGATCCAATCGATTAGTTTTGGATAGTGTGACAATCAGCCGCCGTCTGTATTCACCATTTTCTGATTCCTGTTCATACAACATATCATATACTTCTGATGGATAATCGTACCATCCATTCACCATAAACATGGAGAGAAAATCATTCAATTGCTGATTTTTCTCTTCACTAAGTCGATCAGGCAAATACTCTTCAAATATCTTCTTGAAATAAAAAACAGACTTTTCATATTCAATTAACTCAATGGAAAGAACCAGAAGTATATTGAGCAGGGTATGATCAACATTCCCCTTTTTTAGTGAAAATAATTCCTCATAAAAATTTAATGCTGCCTTACGTAACCCGGTTTTTATGGCCAAATTAGCAAGTTGTGTTACGGTCTCTTCCAGACTGATAAATTTTTCGTAATTGGACCTTGAATAACCGGATTCTGATAAGATTTCATGATAAAGAGTTAAAACATCAAGTGATTCATTCCACTGTTTGTTAAGCTGAAAAATTTTAAACTTAATTAAATACGGTAAAAACTGTTGAGGTTCAGCTTCAATCGATTCATTGGCCAATGCTAACGCCTTTTTCCATTTATACTGTTCTGTATAGCAACTTGCAAGGCCATTTACCGCTGCAAGTCGATCAAATGGTAATAACTTCTCTTTTTTCAAAAGTGTCCTGAATAATCCGGCTGCGTATGCAAATTTTTTTTCTTCTAATAACCTGTAACCGGCAACCAGATAAAGTTGTGGTGAAAAATTTGATAAAGCCATCTCATCATCAGTATTCACGTGAATAACCGGATCGCTGACTCTGCATATTTCAAGCGTTTTACCTGATAATTGAATGCCATTTTCAGTTATAAAACGTGTTGCATCCGGCAAGTCCACCCCATCATAGATTTCCTTAGCTAATCCCGGAACAAGACGCATCTGGAAAAATTGTCTTCTTTTTTCATTTTTCCCAAACTGAATAACCCTTGCCGGAATCCATTTATCAGGTTCCGGGTTATTTATTTTTTTTAGCTCATCAGCATCAAATTCTTCATCATCTTCCAGAAAAAGAACCCATTTAGAATTTGATTCTGACACAATATCATTCCATATTTCTGATCTCCCTTTAGCACTGTCATAGCAAACAATCCGGATCTCTTTTGGTAATGCATAATTGGAAATCATATCAGACGATAATATTGTAATGTTTGCAAACTGGTGGCTCCAAGACAGTACCCGGTTTATATCCAAATGATCTATTTTCGATAAAAAAAGCACGATATCAACCCACTCCGCTTTTTTTTCATCATTGATTACATTGAGATGTTTCATAATTCAGAACCTATTTGTTTTCTGATAAGTTGATCATTGTTATTAAATCCTTCTCTTTTTCAATTCGTGTATAAATTTTTTCTATTTACAGATAATCAAGCAGTGTGTTACTAAACATGGTTGAATGAACAGCCATAGCTGCTTCATAAGCTATTTGATTGGTCTGTAAGTCTGAGAATGCCTGTGCATAATTAGTATCAATCATATCACTGATTTGTGATTTCTGGCTGATACGTGTTGCCTCGTATTGCTCAAACATGAAATCCATTCTATTGATATTGGTAGCCACCTTCCCGGTCATATTTGTTATATGCTCAACCACCAGATCAATATCACCAAGCAACCCGTTCACTGCTTCAGAATCACCCTCTTCCAATGCTGTAATTACATTTTCAAGTACTTCAAACAGATCTCCGGCACCAGTATCACGCAGTTCAACCCCACTGATACTTATATCAATCGTAATACCATCACCTACCAAAACAGATGGGTTTTTATCATTGCTGTTATTCTCAACTAATCCGGGTGGATTTTCATCCGGATCCGGAGGCACCGGTTCTACATATTCTACTAATTCAAATGGACGGATACTGCTATTGGTTCCGGCAAAAAGATATCGGTCACCCGATTGTACGTTTAATGAATTGATCAACGTATCACGAATTCCTTGGATCTCCTGGGCTATCGTTTGATGTACCTGTTCACTTGTTGTACTTGATGCACCCTGAACCATCAGTTTTTTCACATCAATCAATCGATCAACCGTCTCTTCAAGTGATTCCTGAGCCATTCGGCTCTGTCTTAATCCGCTGCTGATATTATCCTGATATTGAACCTCTTTCCGTAAATTCTCTTCAATAATCCGGCTTCTCTGAAACTCAACCGGTCCATGAGATGGCAATCGAACCGTTCTTCCACTTGATAGATCCGATTGAATTTTACCCATTTCAGAACGATTCTTATTGACATCGCGCATCATGTTTCCAAAAAGTATTTGCTGTGTTACACGCATTTTTGATTACCTCATCAATCCTATTAATGTATCATACATCTCCTGAGCAGCCGACATAACTCTTGCAGATCCCTGATATGCATTTTGATATTGTATCATCATGCTTAGTTCTTCATCAATATTCACACCCGCTTCTTGCTCCTGCAGATTGGTTAACATCTGTATTTCGGAATCTCCGGCTTCAATCCTGGAGGTTAAATCGTTTAGTTTTGTACCTGCCATACTCACCAAATCCACGGAATAGTCTACTAATTTCCGGCCGTTTATCACCGGTTGATCACGAAGTCCTGCCATCTGTACGGCTAAATCAGCATTCCCGGCTTCAAATGCTACCGATGAGGCCGCTATATGTTTATTGTTTTGTAGAATGGCTTCATTTACACGAATATCTGCAGCGGTTGTGAATTGAGGGTCAAAAAAGTTCCTGATTGTATCATCTTCCAGACCATAACCCTGAGAATGGATATTATTAAATTCTGAAACCAGGGTAGAAGCGAGCAAATCAAGCCTCTCTTTCATTTCAGGTATTCCTTTTTGATACATTTCAATTTCGGCACCTAATTTACCGGAAAAAGATTCCAGGGTTTTGCCATTTTCCAATCGTAACCTGAATGTTTTGGTCGTGTCATCAATCTCCGGTTTAAAGGGGATAGCCCGATTTTCATCCAGCACTTTAATCCCCCCAACATCCAGGAGTACTGCATCATTATCCCCCATAGTAACTTCGTAATCTACCAATTCGGCCAACTGTGCAAGTTTTTGCACGCGAGCATCCAAACTTGCGTGATCCGGTTTACCTTGACCTGATGCCTGGGTGATCGATTTATTCAGGTAACTTATGTCCTGAACGAGTTTATTTATGGATCCAACGGTGGTAATGGCGGAGTCACGAGTCAGTTCACTTGTACGTTCCAGGGTCTGATTGATATTTGATAATTTAGCCGTCAATTGGGTGGCTTCACTCAACAGATTATTACGAACACTTAGATCTTGAGGATCAGAGGATAGTTGTGTAAAAGCATCAAACAGCCTGCTCATTCGAAGATCAATATCATTTCCTGTATCTGTTGACATCGAGGTCTCAAGCTGCTGATATACCCTTGCCTGCTCTTTCAGAAACCCCATGTCCTGTCTTTTTTGGTTTAGCAGAAGATCATTCATCTCATTTCGCAACCGCGAAACATCCGTAATATTTACACCTAATCCTGTATAAAAGGGTGTTTTTTGCATCCCGACCGGAGATTGTTCTACCCGTTGTCTTGTATAGCCCGGAGTATTGGCATTGGTAATATTATTGGAAGTAACGGATAACGATCTTTCTGCTGTTCGCAAGCCGCTTTTCCCTATTTCAAATAGTGTTCTCATAATTGAAATCTAAACCATTTATTTATTGCCACTGCTGATATGTCAACCGTTTAATCGCCAAATAGGAACTGCTCAGTTTAGAAATCCTTTCATCCGTTTTTGACACTCTTATTGATTCACCGGAATCCATTTTTGCTGCTTGTATCGTCTTGAGAGATGATTGATTTGGTCTATCGTTTCTTAAACGAAGAGTGTTGGTTAGATGCATGATTGTTTTTCTGAGCGTTTTCATATCAATCCATTGATTAAATCTCCTGATTTACGGCCAATCCTGACATTTTATTCTCTTTATTACCTTCCAGATTATAATGAGCTGTTTTACTGTTTTGTATTGAGTAAATACTTCGCATCATGCTTGAATTTCTGAGCAGAGCAAATTCCAATAATCTGACAACATGTTCATGCTTTTGCTGGAGTTTTTGGGTGTTTGCGGTTAATAATTCCCTCCAACCCTCAATCCGGTCTGCTTCTTGAGGATAAAGCTCTTTCAGATTACTTAATCGAAGAGGTTGCTTAATCTTTTTTCTAAAAAGATTTTCGAGTTCTAAAATAAATTCTTTTTCTGCTTTTTTATATTCAGAACTTAAATTTGAATGCTCTTCAGTCAATACTTCTATCTTTTTTGAATCAGAAGCTACAATTGCTTCAACTTGCCTTTCCATCGTATTAAGCAACCGTGTAAAAATTGAATTTAATTTTTCCACCTTATCTGAAATAATCTTTAGCTTAGATTCTGAATTGTCTTGAGTTCTCATGATTATTAATTTGTTAGATGATGATTTTATTCTGAGGATTCGGTTGTTTGATCCCAATATTTTGAAATCAAGTCGGCCATTCCCAACCGCTGTTCTGTTGCCAGCTGTTCGGCAAGGGCATCCGTGATAAATTCACGGTACAAGCTGTCAGATTTACCTGAGGAGTTTATTCCATCAGACATCTTAAAGCTATTTTTTGTCATCTCATTGACAAGGTGCTTTGCAAAAATCTTCTCAACATCTTTCGCAGCCTGTTCTTTTCTCAACTCATCCCGACGATCTTCTGATATTGTATTTTGATTCATATTTAAAAAGTTGTCAATATTCATTTTTTTCTATTTCAACCAATTTATTTCAGTTCATTAAGCAGTTTGTTACATCACAATCAGTTTCCCCCTGAGAGCTCCCGCACGATCAAGGGCTTGAAATATGGAAATGATATCTCTCGGATTTAATCCAAGTGAATTGAGTGAAGCTGCCAGATTTTGAACAGTCGTCTCAGGCTCCAAAACAATCGTTTGGGCAGACTCCTCACTCACACCAACTTCCGGAACGGGCACAACGACTGTTTCACCCGCGCCAAATGGAGCAGGTTGGCTAATAAATGGGGTGACTTGTGTTCGTACCTGCAGATTACCATGTGAAATCATTACTTCATCAATAATCACCCTTCCACCTGCCACAATTGTACCGGTTCTTTCGTTGATGACAACTCTTGCAGGTGTATCCACTTCTATCGACTGCTCGAGCAGGATGCTGGTAAAAATGTTAATTGAACCCCTATCCTGAAATGTACCCGGAACTTCAACATGAACGAGCCCTGCGTGATAGACAGATGCCAATTCCTCATCAAACGTGTTGTTGATCTCCTCTACAATCCGACGGGCGTTTGTAAAGTTTGGATTTCGCAATACCAGGCCAACCGGCTCATCCGCATTGATCTCCAATAACTGATTTCTTTCCACTACACCCCCACCCGGGATTGTACCAGTCAGTGTCTGATTTCTGGACACTCTTGCACCCGGCATTTCTGCCGTATATCCACCAACAATCAGGGCACCTTGTGCTTTAGCCACAACCTCTTCATTGTCCGGATCAAAAAGGGGTGTTTGTAACAGAACACCTCCCTGTAAACTGCTTGCGTCGCCCAGTGATGACACTGTGATATCAATTTCACTTCCGGGAGCATGGTACGGACTGATTGATGCTGTAACCATAACTGCAGCCACATTACGGGTTCTCAATCTATCTGCATCAACAGTAATCCCAAAATTTTCCAGCATATTGGCAATCGACTGAACCGTAAATACTGAACCTCTGCTGCTGATGGTTCGATCTCCGGTTCGGTCGAGCCCGGTTACCAAACCATAACCAATCAACTCTTTTCGTTGTGCATTCTGTATTTCAACAAGATCTGCCAATACGGTTTGAGACATCGCATCGTTCAATCCAAACAGAAGAACAAGAGGGATCAAGATGAATCTTAATGATTTTTTAAATTGCCGGTTTTTCATGGTTACACTCATCATGGATTATTCCATTGCTTTTTTAATGGCTATTGCTCCTAATCCGAGTGTTATCACTCGAAAAGCCAGTTTAGAAAAAGATCCTTTTGGTTTAAGCGAATTCACAAGTCCGCCTTTTTTCTGATAACTGATGTCCGCATTGGCAAGTTTATAGGAGAGGACTCTGTTTCTGTTATCGATATCATTGGTTCGCACAATCCCACGCAACTTCATCTCGTGAACTTCTCCATTGATTTCTGTCTGCCGGCTCCCTTCAACTATCAAATTCCCCATCTGATCAACCTCAACAACCTGAACACTTACATACCCTTCAAGAAGTTGTCTTTGATTGGCAAGATTTCTTTCATCTGAACCGTAATCTACCCGGGCACCAGTGCCGAATGTCGGTTCATACGGTAAAAAATTACCGGTTACGGTTCCGTTGGCGCTACCATCAATCATGGATGCAGATCTGGAATCAGAGGTTGTGCTACCGGAGATATTTTCGACCAAAACGATCGTGATGATATCCCCAACTTGATTTGCTTTTACATCTCTGTAAAGGGAATATTGTGCTAAAACGGGTTCTGTAACAAGGGAAACCAATACAGTGATTCCTAACAGGTAAATAATTTTTTTCTTCATAATGTTCTTTTCCATATTGCGGCTCCGGGGCCTACAATTTTCCCCTCATATCTTTTTTTGGTTTCGCTGCTGAAAAACTTAATCTCCTCATCCAGTGCACCACTCTGCCTTGCTTCAACAGTTAAATGTATTTGTATTCCATGATTCTCAAATATGAGTTGCACCTCATCACCTGCTTCAATTATAAGATCTGTACTGATATCAGCATATCTGATCGGCTGGCCATTGGTGAGTGTTCGTCGGATGGTTTTTCCATGCAACAGATCTGCCTCACTTACAAGTTGGCCACGATCGTGCGGTACGGAGACCCATCGCATATCGATATCACCCACTTCAATCACGTCTCCATTTACTATTCTTTTAGATGCAACCGGCAACATTTTTTCTATTTCAATGGATAACTGAATTTCTACTTTTTGTGTACTTTTTCTGTGTTTATAGGCAACTTCAAAAATGGTATATCGTTCGATATTGCTTTTGAGATTAAAAGAAATAATGTCTTCCGGCGATACCTGGGTCAATGATCCGGGCAACCATCCGGGAGATACATTAAAACGATAGGATTCAGAATTTAAATGCTCATAGAGTTCCTCGAGAGCTTGATTTGTCAGAAATTCAATAATGTCTGAATTTTTCGAAGTCAACTCATTTGTTACCGAATCCTGATACATTTGATGATTCTCAATCGGTATCAGAAAGGGATTCAGATCAAAATCCGCCACCTGATTTGAGTTCATACTGACCCATGGTTCGAGGTTTGGAACCATCAAGTCACGCCCTTGAAATGAGACGAAATTTGCTATGGCTAATAGAATCATTATCACGATCAATTATCTTTTAATACCGTTCGTAACACTCATCATATCTTCTGCTGTCTGAACCATTTTTGAATTGGTTTCATAGGCTCTTTGAGCTTCAATCAGACGAACCATTTCAGTTACGATATCAACATTTGATTGCTCCAGATATCCTTGCCGAACAACACCAAAACCGTCTTCACCGGGTACACCGAAAAATGGCATACCGGATGCTTCCGTCTCTGCAAAAAGATTGTCACCTCTTGCGTCCAGACCACCCGGATTAACAAATTTTGCCAATTCCAACCGTCCAAGTTCAACTTTTTGGTTATCACCTGCCATCACGGCTCTGACAATTCCCTCTTGAGATATTTCTATTGCAACTGCGTCTACGGGAATTTCAATGAAATCAGCCAAAGGAAGGCCCGAATTATTTACCAAAAGCCCGCTTGAATCCCTGCTGAAGTTACCGTCTCTCGTATAGACAATATTGCCATCGGGCATTTCGACCTGAAAGAATCCTGAACCACTGACCGCTAAATCAAGAGCATTTCCGGTTTCAGCTATTGAACCCTGCATAAAATTCCGAATAGTCGCCACAGCCCTTGAACCATGCCCTACCTGAAGTGAAGGAGCATCATTTGCAGGCCTGTTTGCAGCAGATCCATGAGATGAAGATGATAGATTTTCATAGAATAGATCTTGAAATGCGATTGTACTTCGTTTAAAACCGGTTGTGTTCACATTCGCCAGGTTATTAGCGATGTTATCAACCGATTTTTGCTGAGAACTCATTCCCAAAGCTGCTGTACTTAATGCTCTAAACATGATGTAAATGTTTTATTTAAATTATATTTAAAAACGTCCGAGACTATTGATTGCCTGTGAAAGGGTTTCATCCGAAGACTGCATGGCTTTCTGTTGAGATTCAAACATCTGCATCGTTTTCATCATATCAACCATTTCATTCATTGGATCTACATTCCCTTTTTCATAATAACCCTGCATCATAACACCTTTTTCACCATCACTTTTTATGAATTCCTCATCAATTGAGAAGTATGCATGCCCTCTCCTCTCTAATTTTTCGGGGTCTGATATATTCACTATTTGAATTTGATCATGTGCTCTCTCATTCACCCGGATGGTGCCATCCTTTGCCACTTCCAAAACCGGTTCATGTCCATCCTGGCCATTCGCTTGAAAATAGGATTGAATCCGTATATCTCCGGCATTTCCCTGGACTTTTGCTCCGCGACTATTCACGAGGTACCCATCCGAATCCATCCTGAACCTGCCATCCCGGGTCAGAAAGGTTTGACCCTCCTCCTCAACGACAAAAAATCCCTCTCCACTGATCCCAAAATCGAACAAGTTACCGGTAGGTTCCAGTATTCCCTGTTCCAAATTGATTCGTTGCATTGCCTCTGTTAAAGGAGTGCCTGTGGCATCCGTATTCTCATCTACATTATCTTGTAAGAGGCGGTAAAAAATGGTGCCACCTTTAAATCCGGGCGTATTGATATTTGCCAGGTTATCCGCAGTCACATCTTGTGCTTTGGACAGCATCTGCATCGCTTGCATTTGTGCATAAAACCTGTCAATCATTTTAGGTATCCATGTTTGATTATCGTTATCCGGCGATCTGATTATTTACATATTTAATAAGTGATATCCGGACGCTTTCATCTCAATAACTTTCAAACTCTATGCCATTTATGTCATAAGTCGCTCTTCGCGGTTCAACAAGTAGACAGATTACATGCCAATAGCATCGGGATTAGTAGTTAAAACCTGTTTTCTACGGACTCTATTTACATAAAACCCCATGCATTCAATACTCGTGTAAATACCGGCTTCAGCAGAAAGTTTTTCCCCTGAGAGGAAAAGTTCAGCGGGAAAGGCTTTCATATAAAGAGGAAATGTTTTCCTTTGATATGAAGGATATATCCAACATCAAACTGAAAACCCACTCCATCGGATATTCAATTTTGGGATTCAAATTTGGTACTGTATTTGAACACTTATTGAATATGTCAGACCAAAATTCAGATCAGGAAAAAACCGAAGAGCCGACGCAGCGAAAGATTGAGAAAGCGCGTGAGGAGGGGAATGTCAGTCTCAGCAAAGAGGTATCCTCTGTTGTCCTGATGATTGTATCTGTTGTTATGTTTATCGGATCAGGTGGGTTCATGTACAATCGGGTAGAAGCTCTCTTTGAAACGTTTATGATGGGATCCGGAATGGCACTCGAAAATCAGGATCATGCTATGGAGTATCTTGAAATGGCAATGTGGTATGGATTTGAAATGATGACACCGTTGTTGATTGTTATCTTTTTTGTGGCCTTACTTGTGAATGTTATTCAGACAAAAGGTGCTTTTTCAACGAAAGCGATCGAGCCCAAAGGCAATAAAATCAATCCTGTTAACGGTATCAAAAAGATCTTCTCAATGAAAGGTTTTTTTGAACTGGCGAAGGGATTTGTCAAACTTTTTATAGTGGTAGTCATTGTTTATTACACGGTTCGAAATCACATGGAGACCTTTATATCCTTCATCATCATGCCGATGGAATACAGTATGACTGAATCAGGATATCATCTCCTTGCGTTCGTAAGTAAGGTACTTGCAGCTCTTTTTGTACTTTCAGTGGCTGATGCTCTATATCAGCGTTTTCAGCATCACAAAGACCTTCGAATGACCAAACAGGAGATTAAGGATGAATTTAAACAGATGGAAGGTGATCCACATGTAAAAGGACAGAGGAAAAAATTTGGGATGGCACTCAGGCAAAAAAAGCGTCTCGACCATGCCATTCTTGCATCAGATGTGGTTGTTACAAACCCGACTCATTACGCGGTTGCATTGCGATATGATCCTGATAGAAATGACGCTCCGATCGTGATGGCAAAAGGGCAAAGATTAAAAGCTTTGAGAATAAAAGAGCTTGCCAAAAAGTATGGCATACCAATTGTAGAGAATAAGAGTGTAGCCAGAGCTTTATTTGCTACGGCTGAGGAGGATGACTATATCCCGGCAGACCTGTTCCGCGCAGTTGCAGAGATATTGGCATATGTTTACAAGTTAAAAAAGAAACACAAAGTATAACCAAATAAAATGGCCGGTAAAGGATCCAATTTTAATCAGTTTAAAGAGATGTTTTTCAAAACAGATGTTTTGATCTCATCCAGTGTGATTCTGATTTTAATGATTATGATCGTACCTTTTCCACCGGGTGCCATGGACATGTTCTTGGCACTCAATATTTCACTCTCGCTTGTCGTGCTGTTAGTTGCTTTTTATACACTAAAGCCGTTACAGTTTGCCGTTTTCCCCGGAATGCTCTTAATTTTAACACTCTTTAGGCTCTCACTTAACGTAGGAACTACCCGATTGATCTTAAGCGATGGGTACGCCGGTTCGATTATTGATTCCTTTGGAGGTTTTATCGTTCAGGGTAATTTTGTGATCGGTATTATCATCTTTTCAGTTTTAGTCATTATTAACTTTGTGGTGATCACCAAAGGTGCCACACGAATAGCTGAAGTAGCTGCCCGATTTACATTGGATGCGATGCCCGGAAAACAGATGTCGATCGATGCAGATTTAAGTGCCGGCCTGATCTCCGACCAGGAAGCAAAGGATAGAAGACTTGAAATATCACGTGAGGCAGATTTTTACGGCGCCATGGATGGTGCCAGTAAATTTGTAAGAGGGGATGTTATAGCAGGGCTTCTCATTACATTCATCAATATTATTGGTGGTTTAATCATTGGCACGATGCAACAGGGGATGTCTGTCGGGCAAGCCGCTGAGATGTATACACTATTAACAGTAGGTGACGGCCTCGTATCTCAGATCCCGGCACTATTGGTATCTACAGCCGCCGGTATTATTGTTTCACGTGCTGCTTCTGAAGGGAATTTAAGTGATGAATTAACCACTCAGGTACTTGGAAACCCGAAAACAGTCGTGATTGGTGCCTCATTTGTCTTCTTAATTGGATTGATTCCGGGTATGCCGATTATCCCATTCTGGTCAATTGGCGGGCTTTTCCTCTTCCTTGCGTTCAAGAAGAATAAAAGCAATAATGAAGAACAGATTCTCGATGAGGAAAATCAATCCAAAGAATTGGCGGCAAGTTCAGAAGATCGAGTTGAAAATTATCTATTGTTGGATACTCTGGAATTAGAGATAGGGTACAGCCTTATCCCAATGGTCGAATCAGATAAAGGAGGAGATTTACTGGAACGGATGGCATCACTCAGAAAACAGCTCGCATCAGAGTTGGGTATTATCATTCCATCCATCCGCATTCGAGATAATGTTCAACTCGACTCAAACCATTATACCATTAAGATGCGGGGGATTGAACAAGGAAAGGGTGAATTGATTCCGGGATATCATCTGACACTACTACCCTCCGACTTTAAACCGGATATACAAGGTATTCATACAAAAGATCCTACATTTGGAATGGATGCTATTTGGGTGAGTGGAACCAACAAAACTCAGGCAGAAAAATATGGTCTCTCTGTAATTGAAGCCGGTGCTGTGATCACTACTCATCTTATGGAAATTTTAAAATCCAATGCCCATAAACTGGTAGATCGACAAATGACTCAACGATTGATTGATAACATCAAAGAGTCCTCTCCTGCCCTTGTTGATGAACTGATACCGGAAGGTATGAAAGTGGGTGATATTCAAAAAGTATTGAAGAGACTTTTAAAGGAGCGCATTCCGGTTAAAGATTTGACATCTATTCTTGAAACATTGGCAGATTATTGTCAACAGACAAAAAATACAGATGTGTTGACAGAGTACTGCCGGTCATCGTTGGCAGAAACGATCACCGAACGATTCGTAACTAAAGAAAATGAGATTGTCTTGGTCATGCTGGATGCGAATCTGGAATCGAATCTGATTGGTAAAGCGCAACAAGGGGCACTGAATGCTAATACACTCGGTCTGAACCCCGAGATACTTGAAACACTCTATAAAAATGCCTCAAAAATCTTTCAAGACATGATCAAACAGGGTTATGATCCAATATTATTGACCTCCCCTGTCTTGCGTTTCACACTATATGAGTTTCTCGTACCAATATTACCAGATATTAATGTTCTTTCTTATAATGATATCAGCGCGGATGTTCAGTTTAAGACATTCGACAGACTTCGTATTAACCATGCTGAACTCGAAGAACATACACTCGCATGATATTCAAAAAATTATTTGGCAAAACAATAGAAGCCGCAAAAAAAAGCGCAAAACAGATGTACGGAGATAATTATCAGGTTTTTGACTCCACTGAAGATGGAGATGAAAAAGCCGAAATTACCATCGTTGTTGATGATGATAGAAAAAATCGACAAAAGAAACTCTCAGATCGAAGAGCCGGAAAAAGTGCGGGACGATCAGATGAGAATGATGTAACATTTGAAAAGTCTGTTGAAAGTGAAAGTGAAAGTGAAACTTCTGGAATTGATGAGAAAAAGATTGGCTCTGAACTGGAGTTTCTGAGATTGATTGCAGAACAAAAAAAGAAAAAACAAACACCGGCCAAAAAAGATGATCGAGTATTTAAACAGGTTCTGAACAATACAACTGATCCGATCTCTTCAAATGTTTCCAGGACCGGTTCAAACCCATCGGTTTCAGATTTTTATGGCAGGGATGCAATCCGGAAAATGAAACAAAGTTCTTTAAGCGGAACCGAGCCTGAAACCAGAAACCCCAAATCTACCGGTAGATTCCGGCCGGATTTAACACCTAAAAAAGATTTGAATCGGCAGATATCTGTTAAAAGTGAACAGAATCAGTCTGAGTACAAGACAAATCCGAAATTAAATAAACCTGATTCCAGTGGAAACACTCTGCTTAATATGTTTGATCAATCCGGACCGAAAATCAAGAAACCAACGCCAAAATCAGGGCCTGAAGAGAACATCAGCAGACATCAGGAGAGGGAAATCAAAGCACTTCACAAACGATTTGATAAAATCGAAGCTCTGCTTGACTCTAATCTGATCTCGTCAAATATCGAATACATATCTCATCCTGCTTTTCAACAGCTTGTAAAAACCGGAATCAATATCAGTGTAGTATCCGGTTGGTTCAGCAAGATCATTAAGGATGGAGTGGACCCGGTAAATCAGACAAAACTGTTCATGTCAAAACTGTCAGGAATATTAAAAGAGGCTTTGACTGTAGACAGCACAGCCGAACCATTAAAATATCAACTTTTCACCGGGCCATCAGGATCAGGCAAAACGGAGTTGATCATGAAATTAGCACTACACCCGGAATATTTAGTTGAGAAAAATGTAGCCGTTGTTTCCGTTGTACCAAAACCGGAAAAACAGAAAATTTATTACACCATTTTAAAACCCTTTTGCGAAGATAATCAGATTCCTTACTTCGAAGTCTCTGCAGGAATGAATATCAGTGACTCTGTTGATGAGTGGAATCCATTTGATTTTGTACTTATTGATACTCCTTCACTTGAAATTGAAAAAGAGGAGTCTTTCAAGCAGTATTGGAAATTCAGACAACTGCTGGCACCGCTCACACCACTTGAAGTACATTATGTAGTAAATGTGTCTAAAAACAGACACTATTTCCAGAGCTCTTCTGCGATACATCATCCACTGCAACCGGACTATATCGCATTAACTCACCTCGATGAAATTTCGCAGTGGGGTGCAATCATACCATTTTTTCAGGAAATGGAAGCCAGTGCAAGATATATCAGTAACGGAAAAAATATTCCGGAAAGTTTAGAAACATTCAAACCGGCATGGTTTGCTCAAAAATTGTTACAAGACTCTTAAAATAAAAAACATGAATCAAACAAAACCATCCAATCAACCATTTATTCTTACGATAACCAGCGGTAAAGGCGGCGTAGGTAAAAGTATGTGTAGTATAAATATCGCAGAACTGTTGGGGAGATCCGGATATCGCGTGGCATTGATTGATGCAGATGTTGGCCTGTCTAACTGTGCTACATTTTTGAATGAGTCTGTTAATACGACCATAATTGATTGGATTGAAGGGGATGTGAAAATTGAAGATCTACTGCTTGAAACGGATTGGCTGACATTGGTCACCACATCAGATAAACCGGGAGCCCACTCATTCCAACCGGAGCTGTTGATGAATGCCCTGGATCAGGTTACTCTTTATCTGATGGATTCATACGATTTTATTATTATCGATACACCGGCCGGGGCAGGTGAAATTACGTTATGGGCACTCGATCGTGCAGATCTGAGTACCGTTGTACTTGTAGATGAACCTGCTGCCATATCAGATGTTTACAGGCTTTGTAAATATGTATTCAGTATTGATCCGGGCTATCGATTTGCAAGTATCGTAAACTTTGCAAAATATGAATCATCTGCTGTCAGTACCCATAAACGATTTAATCACATTCTGGAGTATTTTCTGAACCAACAGATCGCCTATCTGGGATATTTACCCTATAGCGATGAGATTCGGAAAACCATTCAAAATCAAGAAACTTTATCAAATGGAGTTGCTGATCCACTGATATTAAGTGACTTGGAATTTATCACAATGAATATTATTAGCTACGCCAATAAAGCCCAAAAAGAGTTTAATCATACATTAAATCAACTATAGAATTATGTTAATACGTTTAATTTCTGTAATCTCATTAATTAATTTCATGCTTCTTATGATATCGGGAGTGAGCACACAAACTGCTATTTACAGAAGTGTTCTGATTTTTATGGTACTTTTTGCAGTTGTTTACCTCACTATTTTTTTCTTAAATGTTATTAAAGATAATCCTGATCATAGAAATTCATCCGTTACGGGTGTTAATAACGATCAAAAAACAGTAAATAGTTAATCATTGATAATGGGTTCAGCTACACTTCAGGAGTTAGTAGATGCTTATTGTAACAGTACCTCAGATGTACTGAGGAATTCTATTATCAGTAAGTCAATACCCCTGATTCGAAGTATTATCGGAAAAATAAACAAGCCTGATAATCCATTGTCACAGAATGAAGATTTGGAAAGTGCCGGAATAACAGGTTTAATACAGGCACTGGATAGTTATGATTGCAGCAAAAATATTCAGTTTAACACTTATGCCTATTATCGTATACGTGGCAGCATTATAGATTATCTTAGAAAAATTGACAGTCTGCCAAGAAAACAGAGAAAAAATTACGGTGAGATTCAAGCTACCATCAACTTACTCGCGCAGGAATTTGGAAGAGAACCGACTGATGAAGAAGTAGCTGATAAACTTAAGATGCCTCTCGAAGATTTTTATAAACTATTATCCAATGTACAGCAACGTAACGCATTATCACTTGATAACAGATTTGGTGAGAGCGATAGAAATTTTTATGATATTCAAGAAGATACGGAGGTTGACAGCCCTGACGATCATCTTGAAAAAAAAGAGATTGCAGAAACACTGAAACGAAAAATAGGAGAGTTGAAAGAGAGAGAACGCTTAATCCTGACACTCTACTATTACGAAGATATGACGATGAGTGAAGTAGCCCTCCTTCTTGAATTATCTGAAGCAAGGATATCACAAATTGTCGGTAAACTGTTGATAAAATTAAAATCAGATTTAATTAAAGAAGAGATCATTAAGTAACGATAACAGAGGTATAAAGATCAATCGTTTTTGTCTGATCTAAGCTCTGTTTAACTATTACTCCATAACGCACTACAAAGGCTATCAGGATGGGCCGGTAAATAAACGTTATGTATCGTTATGACTCTTATAAATAAAATATACCGTCTGAATAAGATTCCACAACTCTTAAACAAAAAAAGAGATGCACGGAAAGAGTCTGATAAGAAAAAGGATAAAGATAATAGTGAAAAGCCCCCTTTTAGATTTGATCATGATGATGCATTTGTTAAAGAACGACAGCCGGAATCACCGAAAACATCACTATCTCCTAAAGAAAAAACTCAACCGACAAAAGAAGGTGTCGGCAATCATATTGACGTAATTATCTGAATCAATCCTATCTCGATAATGAATCGAAATTTTCCTTGTAACCTACAATTCATTACATCTCCGTTTAAAACACTCACCCGGTAAATGATTTTACACTCAATTAAAAGGCGACATAATTTGAAGGGTGTTATCCAGGAAATCAAACAATTGCAAAATCATCATTTCAAATACAGTTGGTAGATAAGGAGCTACAAACAGCAGTAAGATAAATCCAACCCCCAGCTTAATGGGTAAAGCAATGAACATAATATTTGCCTGTGGCATAATACGGGCAAATATTGCTAAAGCCAGATCCAGTAAAAAAATAACGATAATGAAAGGTGAGCATATTTGGACAGCAATCATAAATAGGTATACGGCCGTATCAAGCATATATGGCCCAACCAGATGAATATCAGCCTGACTTAAAGGTATGATCTCAAAACTTCTGGCAAGTGCCGTAATATAGATTTTATCACCATCTATAGAGAGAAATACAAGAACGGCTATCATACTGAAAAGATTACTCACTGCGGTACTTTGTTGTTGCGTCATGGTATCCACTACACTTGCAAATCCCAGTACAATTTTTAAACTGATCAGACGGCCGGCCATTTCCAGTCCGGCAAATACCAACTGACCGATCATTCCCATTGCAACACCAACCAACACTTCAATGATAATGGTTGTACCGATAAAGACCATCCCGGAATCTGTAGGAATCATCACGTTCTCTGCAGGTATCACAGGATAGAGGAGAATACTGGTGATTAGAGAGAAGAAGATTTTAATTTGAACCGGGAACGTTGCTGAACTAAAATAAGGAGCTGTCATAATCAGACTGCTGACACGAACAAAAATCAAAAAAGCCGCTAATATATAGTCAACAGATAACAGTGCCATAAGTTCATTTTATCAACCTTCATTCTAAATCAGGTTTTTGGATTCAATGACTGATTTGAGGAATGAATTCAAATATTCGATGCATAAAATCTATTGCAAATTGCAGCATAAAACTGAATGTGAAAAACAGAATCATGACAACAACAATCATTTTAGGAACATAACTCAGTGTCATCTCCTGGATCGAAGTTGCAGCTTGAAAGATGGCGATGGTTAAACCCACGATCAGTGCGCCTGTTAGCACCGGAGCCGATAATACAACAATTGCAGTGAGCATCTCTTGTAACCAATAAATGGCTGTTTCTAAATTCATAACTGCTTTTCCTCTTTAATTAAAACTTTTGATCATGGATTGTACCAACAAATACCAGCCATCCGTCAATACAAAAACCAGGATCTTAAACGGTAATGATACAAGCACCGGTGGTAAAAAAATGATCCCCATAGCCAACAGAATTGAAGCCACAACCAGATCGATAACCATAAACGGTAAATAGATCATAAATCCGATCTGAAATGCAATTCTCAATTCACTCATGATATAGGATGGCACAACGACAAATAACGGTAATGTCTCTATAGAATCCACGGTTTGAATATCCACGAGGTCCATAAAAAAGAGCAGATCCTGATCTCTTGTTTGTCGAACCATAAACTCCTTCAGGGGAATGGCTGCGGATGTAAGTGCTTCCGCCTGAGTCATTTCTTCATTTACATATGGCTGAATAGCTGTTTCATTTATTTCATTAAACGTTGGCATCATAATAAAAATCGTCAGAAACAGTGCCAGCCCTATTAATACCTGATTGGGTGGCGATTGTTGTGTACCAAGTCCCATTCTGAGGAAAAAGAAAACCACAATGATTCTGGTAAAACTGGTCATCATTGTTATAAATGCGGGCCCAAATGAAAGGACTGTAATTAATATGAGTGCCTGAATAGCCAGTGAAAAATCTTCTGCTTCTCCACCAATCGACAGATCAATCTGAGGCAATACCTGTGCAAATACCGGTACACCCATATTCATCAATGATGCTGCTGATACAATATAGGGTGTACATATTATCACCGGAACCAGCAAAACAAATGCCCGTAGTACTTTCTTAATAATATATTTATTTAAAAAAATCATGCTATAATTTACTCTTAAAATAGTCGAGGAAGTTCCCATCCCTCGCTTGAGGGATGTTCAATTCCTCTTTCCAATCATCCTTTTGATACCGATGTAGCAGATTCACATTCCCGGAGGTTACACCCAATACCCAAATCTCCTCATTAAGCTCGATAATCTTAATTTGAGCCCCATTTCCTAACAAATGTTCACCTATTTCGACGAGCTTTCTATGGTCAGATGAACCCTCTGCAGATTTTCTTCTGGTTATTACCCAAATCACACCTAAAATTGATATCAACACGATGAATGTCGTGACTGCATTCATAAAAATGTTAGGCTCACTCTCTGATCTTGATTCAACTCTTGGATTTCTTTCAGCACTGATTGCGGTCCGGATGCTGTCTGCCCTTTCTACATTCGCCGGATCGAGTGTATTGCCGGGTCCTGACAATTCCATTCTCGAAACCATAAATAACCATATGACCAGCATGACTACAGACAGGGACAGTACGACCTTAAGTATCTGTTTTGGATTTACGGAACTGGAAGATAAAAAATGTCTTAAATCCATCAGTTTAAACTGGCTATCCGTTGTCTTGTCGTAACCAGGCTGGCTATCCTCACACCAAAATGTTCATCGATCACCACAACTTCTCCCTTTGCTATACAGAGTCCATTCACCAATATATCGACAGGTTCACCTGCCAATTTTTCGAGCTCTATGACCGATCCCTTAGCCAGTTGAAGTACTTTACCAAGAGGTAATTCAATGCGGCCCAATTCTACGGAAACATCCATTTTAACATCCCTAAGCACATCCATGCTTCTTGAATCTCCATTGTTTCCGTTTAATTTTGGCGTAGCTTGATCTGTAAATTCATCAAATTCTGCATGTTTTGCTGATATAACCATCTCCTTTGCACCAACATCTTCCATATCTCTGGCATCTGTCTCCTTAAAAGAATCATTCTCGGTTCTGATATCAATATCATCAGTCGATTCTCCATCTTTCTCACTTGCATTCATCTCGGGGTTATTCGAATCCATCTCTGCTTCAGGAAGCTCTTCAGTCTCTTTCTGTATCCGTTTTTCCGGATTACCAATTAGAAGTTCTGCCCTGACATTATCGTCAGCCAGGCCTTCCACTTCCAGTTTCATCTGGAAATATTCCGTGTGATTCAGCTCTTTGATTAACTGATTTTGAGTAAAAATAGAGATGTTCGAAAGTTTGAATTCAATTCCATCATTATTCAATACAGGTTCAAGAGAAGCGGACATATCCGTCGCAAACTTCATCAACAAGTCTCTCGTAATATCATTGTTTGATTTCTCTTCGACTCCAAGCATAATACTCGAAAGTAATCCAAACCACTCTTCATCCAACAAAATTATCACATCACTCTTCGATGTTTCATCCGTTGAAAAAATGAATACATCCTTCTTTTGAACGTCTTCGATTAAAGCATCCTGAGCTATTGGATCCGCAGACTTCGAATGTATATGGGTCTCTTCCAACAAAACAGAGGTTAGAAATTTCTCAATTTCAAGCAAGTATTTTTGAAAGGTTTCTTTCCAGTTTTCCATAGTCAAATCAATTCTTTTTCGTTAATTTCATTATCAATTTCATATACTTTTACGGCTCTTCTGCCATGCACTAATCCGGGATATGCAGACATCTTTTGGATCCCATTGACCCGTACTTCCAGTGGTTGGTCAATACGCTGATTTAACGCAATTGAATCACCCACTTTAAGATTCATGATCTCCTCAACAGTTAATCGGGAGGAACCTAAAAGTGGTTGTACAACGATACTTGCATTTAGCAATGTTCTTTGGTAGGATACTTTTTCCGTATCTGACAATTTCCCCGTTTTGGCTCTGTTAGTCTGTTTGATTATAGAGTTATTAATAGCCTGTTTTAATAATCCATAGGAATAGGATATTTTTACCTCCGTTTTTACCTCACCCAAATCTATTAGAAGGGTCACGACTAACATCGGATCAACAGATGTAAGGTGAACATTCTCCGGTTTATTCTCGAACTGTTTTGATATGATATTGAACTCTTCGAAAGGTTCCCATGCATTCACAACCTCTTTGCTGATGTTATCCATGATCCGGTTCATAATCTTCTCTTCGATCGTCGTCAGAGTTCGTTTTTCAGAGATATTATTACCTCTTCCACCGCTCTGTTTTTCGATCATGTGAATACAGAAGCCGGAAGACATTACAATAATGATATCGTCTGTTAAGGTCTCCTCATCAAGAAGGAATATGACGGATGGACTCTCTATACCCAATAAAAATTCACTCGCCGAAACTTGTTGAATACCGGCAACACTAACGTCCACTTTTTTCCGAAGTGTACTCCCATATACCCTGGCCAGGTTACGTGCAAGCACTTCATGCAGCGAGCGTAGTGTCCGCATGATTTCCTTACTGAAAAGCTTTGGCTGCTTAAAGTTGTAAGGCTGTACGTATTTGAGTGTTTTATTACTCTCTTTTGCGGAATTTGACGACATAAGAGATCATTCGGTATTCGTTTTTATTGCATTACGTATTTAGTGAAATACAAATTACGTACCGAATTTTCTCCGACTGTTTGATTTATGACGTTTCTGATCTCCATTCTTAAAACTTCTCTCTCCCGGTATTGAACAAGCTGTTCTACAGTTCTGGCTGCAAGTGATTCGTTCACATTGTGTTTAACACGTTGAAGATTTAGATCAATCAGTTCAATCGATGCCTCAGACTCCAATTCAAGGCTTATTTCCACCACCAGATACCTTTTCCCTTGTGATCCGGCCGGATTCACAATCAGATCATTCATCTGAAATGAAACCGGTACGGATTCATTCTGGCTCTGAACTACATTGTAAATTTTTTCATAATTTTTATCTACGATGGTATATGCTACCAATACTTGTATGACCAAAACCAATACGATCAGGAAATATTTTCCATTGGGAAGAAAATTTGATCTTTTTTTGATTTTGACATCATCAGTACTTTCATCAACATTGGCCATAACAAATTCCTAAATTTATTTATTTAATTATTTATTGATTGTTTATAGTTGAAAAGGATACATAATGATCAGGATCAACTATGCCATTTAAGTCCATCAATTTACGATAGGAAAAATAGATCTCAACGCGCCTGTTTTGTCTTCTTCCAGTTGCTGTTTCATTTGTCAAAATCGGCCGGAACTCTCCAAAACTACTGGCTTTAAAATATTTGGGTTCAAGTTCGCTGTTATCACTTAAAAACTGAACAACAGAAACGGCTCTTGCGGCTCCAAGATGCCAGTTAGAGCGGTAGGAAAAGTCGGCTGATATAGGAACATTGTCTGTATGTCCCTGAACTTCTGATTTTGCTATTCTTTCATCGAGCATTTCTGAAATTTTTCCTAACACAATTTTGGCTGCGGGCAACAGTTCAGCCGAACCGCTTTCGAAAGTCAGGGAATCACTGAGTGTGATTTTCATGCCATCCTGTGTCCCTTCAATTTCAACTTGTGAGCTCAACCCATGCACTTCCAAATAATCTTCAACAGCAATCCATTCATTATTAATCTCTTGTTGGACATTTTCAATATCATCACTCTTCTGACTTATAACGGAGGGTTGCTCCATCATACCGCTAGAGCTTTGAAAATAGGACACAAAATTATCAAACACCGACTGATCCACACTCGGTGCCAACACATACAGTAGAACAAAGAACACCAATAACAGTGTTACCAGGTCACTGTAGGTCATTAGCCAGTTTCCAGTATCCTTTTTAGATCTTCCCATTCTTTATTTTGTTGTTCTATCCAGAGTTTGTAAAATTTCTCATCACGCTCCTTACTGATTCTTAAGTCTTCGTGGTACTTCGTATATCTTGCCCTGCTCGATGGTTCCAGATAAATGAGCATTTTTTTCTCCATTATCCGAGGATTTTCACCTGCTACCATCGATATGATACCTGCACGGATCATCTCCTTTCTATTTTTATCAATCTCACTCAGATACTCAAGTTTACCGGCTAAGGGACCTAAAAGCATATTCGCAAAAATTGTTCCATAAAGTGTTGTTATTAAAGCAATAGATAACCCTGCTCCCAGTGATGCAGGGTTATCAATATTTTGCAGCATCAGAATCATACCTATAACCGTACCGATCATACCAAATGCCGGTGCATAGCTTGCCATTGCATACATTACATTTACAGAAGTTTCAGATTGGCGATCTGTCCCTGAAATCTCATCTCTGAGAATACTGTCTAAACTATCTTTTTTAAAACCATCAACTGCAAGTCTTAATGCATTTGCAATAAAAGCGTTTTTTATATGGACAATATCACTGTCCAATACCAATAACCCTTCATTTCTGACTCTCCTGGCAAACATGGTCAGTAATTCCATATCTGTTCGCAGATCCACCGACTGAACATCATTTAAATTTGATATAGCAGCAAAACTATCTTTGATATTCTCAAAACTAAAACTCACCATGGTAGCGGCAACAATTCCGCCACCTACAATAATAAAGGATGACAAACTGATAAATAACCCTATATCACCCTGCAATACGATCGCACCGATGATCAGCGAGAAACCTAAAAATAATCCTATGATGGTTGAACGGTCTAACATACCATCTTTATCGGCATTTGATCAGAAACCTTAAAACATTACAGGAGTAAATATTAAAATATCTTAATATTTAAATTTATCTATTTAATGGCCATCTCTTCGTTATAATAATAAAGCTTTGCCCCACTCTGATCCGGTTTGGATCATAAGCAGAACAAAGCTTTTCATTTTAAGGATACAGGAACTAACTGAACCTTATCTCTATCGCTTCAGATTCACTGCCTCTGTGAGCATCTCATCTGAAGTACTAATCACTCTCGCATTTGACTGATAAGCTCTCTGTGAGGTTATCATATTGGTAAACTCTTTTGCCAGATCCACATTGGAACCTTCAAGAGTACCGGCATTGATATTGGTTCCGGCAAAATTTTGTGCTGTATTCACAAACATTTCACCTGCAGCGGATGTAGCCATAAAGAGGCCACCGTCAACCATCTCCAAACCATTCTGATTTTGTACCTGAGCAATGGCAAGCTGAGCTAGAACCATACTCTTACCATTGTCGTAAATTCCCTGAACAAGACCATCACCGTCAATATTCATATCCACTAACGACCCTTGGGTATATCCATCCTGATTGATCACTTTTGCTGTATTCGAACCGGCATACTGTGTAAATTGTGTGCCTTTTTCTGTATCACCCAGGGATACTTCAAAAGTTGTGGCATTGGCACCGTTTCCCGGTTCGAATGTGATGTTGAATGTAGCATCTGAAGTTAACTGACCTAACTCATCAAATTCAATTGTACCGGTTTCGCCACCTGTTATTTCTTGTCCGTCCATAAATCTGGCTTCATACTCCCAGGTATTATCAGCTGATTGTGTAAACTCAATCAGAAGTGAATGTGCCCGCCCAAGATCATCATACACTGTCGTACTCATGGTTTGTGTGTTTGTATCACCCATCTGTAAAATCTGGAAGCCGGGGAAGTTAATAGCGCCTGTTCCATTTACGGTAATACTATCGATGTTCAACTGACTTTCACCCAGTACTGATGATCTTAATACAAGCATTCCATCAACCAGCGATACGGTGCCTTCACCATTGAGTCCTGTATTAAATGCATTGATTATATCTTCCAAAGTATCACCTGCTGCATAGGTATATGCAAATGGTGCAATTGGATCTCCGGCATTATCTGTGATCTGAAAATCGATTGTATCACCTACGGCCAGATCTGTAACTGTTTGGCTCAGATCATTTATTTCCGAATCCAATTCGGCAACATTACCGTCATCCGTCGTAAATCCATTCAAACCCTGCAGGACCCGTGTCGTACTCGTATTAGCACTTAAGTTACCTGCCATCGTTACATTTTCAGTCTGTTTTGGTGGCAGTGCATTTTCAAAATCAATTCTGAGATTCTGAGTCTGTCCACCTGCAAGAATATTTCCCCTCGAATCTGCATTAAAACCCTGAACAGTACGGCCTCCCTGATCAACCATGTATCCATCTTTATTAAAGACAAAATTACCGGCCCGGGTCAAAAAATCCTGTGCGCCGCTTTTCACTAAAAAGTATCCGTCACCCTCAATAGCAAGGTCTGTATTTACACCTGTCGTTTGAAGTGCTCCCTGACTAAAGTCCCTGTCAATCGATGAAACACGTACACCCAATCCTACCTGGTTATTCAACTGTGGTGAGGATTCACCGCCGCCACCTGCCCTGCCCAATCGTTGATTCATCATTTCAGCAAAGGATACGCGTGATGATTTAAATCCTGCAGTCTCCACATTTGCTATGTTGTTACCTATCACATCCATTTTGGTTTGAAAAGCTCTCAAACCACTTACACCTGAGTTTAATGATCTAATTAAAGACATATTTGCTCCTTTGTTTTTTATTACAGCAATGCTTCGTACTGTATGGTTTGTCTTTCAACAAAACCGTTGTTTTTGTTTTTATTTAAAAATTTTGCGTGGTTTTATCACTTACTTCCTGTACATCTCCAATCGGTATTTCGATGTTATTCACTAATAAATAAACACCTCTTCCTGTATATCTGACTTTCTCTACACTCCCTTTTGTAAACAAAAGCGAATCAACATTTGAATCTCCATTCTTTGCATTAATTTCTACGATATACTCACCATCAGCTACTCTGGCACCCGCATCATTTCTTCCATCCCAAGTCCATTCACTGTTCCCTGAGGGCATCCCCTTTAGCGTTTCTCTACGAATTTCAGCCCCTGATGCAGATTTTATAATAATTTCTACCTCTTCTGCAGAACTGTACAGATCAAACGTAATGTTCGCTGATTCACCTGAAGCCAGATAGACCTCATTACTCATCGCTTTTACCTCTTTCCCGGATAATGATGCAGCCATGGAATTAGTCATACTGGCACTCATCAAATCCTGACCCTCTTGCAGTATCTTCAACCCATTGTTCACATTAATTAACTGCTCAACTGAATTAAACTGTGCGAGTTGAGCAGCAAACTCTGCTCCATTCAATGGATTTATCGGATCCTGATGCCGCATCTGTGCGACCAATAACTGCAAAAATTGTTGTTGACCCAGCTTATTATCACTTTTATCACTTCGCTGATTATTAGCGGCTGATGTATTTGAATTTATATTGAGAATATCCATCGTTTATCCGGGTTATGCTGTCCATTCCATACTGTTATAACCAAACTTTCTGGTTGCAGCGGGATTAATTGTTTGTCCGGCACCTGACTTAGCCGATTTTTCTTCCAATCCATTGGATCCTGTTTTGGCTTTTGAAGTTCCAAAAAAGTTTTCCATGCCGGAAGGTTCATGTCCGTCTCCATCACTCTCAAATTGAAGATCAATCTTAAGGTCACACTCCTTTTCAAGATGTTCACGAATTTCATCCTGATGAACCTGAAGCAGTTTACTGAGCTCACCTATTGAAGCCCCTAATTTTATCTGTAATACGCCATCGGACTGTCTTGCTGAAAGCTGCATTTTACTGCCATCTTCGAGCGTAAAATGGTGCCTTTGCCAGCTTTCCGTAGTTTTACTATCACCGGCGGCTTGTAAAACGGATTGTGTAAGGCCCGGTAATACGGTTCTGCGAAGATACACGTTTGATAAGGTGGCATCGCCCAGTCTGGAGAGTATAAATGCTGATTGATCTGACCTGTTTGAATCCCTGATATCCACCGGATCCACACTGTGTTTTTTCCATGATATCTCATCTTTGCCCGGTTCGTTGTTCAGGCCTGAATCTGTGGATGAATATTGCCCGGAATTGAAGGGAATTCCGTTCACTGTTCTTACCCCGTTATCACTATAACCCGAAGACCTTTGCAGCTCCTTTTCACCGATTAGCGAGGAGATGTTTATTCGCTCACGTTTTACATTCACTTTGTCTTGCATTAACAAAGCTGCTTCAGATGTTTTCGAGACAATTTTTTCACCGCTTGTTGGATCAACTATTTTTACCATTACATCGTCATCCGGCAATTCATCATTCAGTTGGGTAGTTGTTCCGTTATTCAATTCCGTTCGATGAAGGTATTGACGCGGCCGGGTATGAGAATGATCTAAACGTTGGGTTGGAACAGATTCCATATTTAAGTTCAAAATATTCCCATCTCGTCTGATAAATACGTCCCCTTTACGCTCTGATTCCATTTCAACAGTTGCCGATGAATGGGTATCCACCTTCCCCTGCTCAGATTCTACATTCAATTGATCTGATATTATTTCGTTTATGGGTTGATCAGTACTGCCGTTCACAACACCATTTGAATGTTGAGTGGTAGAAAATTCCGGATTTATTGTTGAATCTTTTTGGCCGGATTGTTTTACTTCATTTTCATTCGAAGGTATTTGAGGTGTTTCTACAATCTTACTACGATTTGTTTCAAGTTCCGGATTCAGCTGAGTAATCTGATCAGCCGATTCGTTCTGAATTGTTGCAAACGATTCAGATCGTGTTAAACTGCTATCAGTCACGGTTTGCACTGGTTTAACGGAATCTTCTGCTTTTTCAGCAGGCCTAATCAACTCTGAATCCCCAAACTGGACCTGTTGATCTGCTACTTTTACACTATTTGGTTCTTTT
>JBBDJK010000055.1:0-5598 GCA_040879905.1 Balneolaceae bacterium
CCCATTAAAATCATCTTCATCCGGCCGAATCGTAATCACCGGCTTTTTCACATATTGTGCAACCTTTTCAGCGGTTGATCCCAATATCAGGTGCGCAAATCCACTGTGACCATGTGTGGCCATCACCACTAAATCTGCATACTCAGATGCGTATGATTCGATTTCATAGTGAGCGGATATCCCCTTCTCAATCTTCGTAAACAGATTTACAGACCGGCTCTTTGCTCCATCGGAAATGATCACTTCATCCTCATAGGTTACACCGGTACGTTGTATGTGAATCTGGTCATATTTTCGCTTGGTGAGATAGTTGTTTGCTCTGTCGATGATCGCTTCATAGATCGAAATACTCTCTCCTGTTTTTGGGTTTCTGGGTATATCTTCAGAGACCGAACCGTACAGTTCAACGACATGAAACAGTGTGAGATCGGCATTATACGCATCTGCAATCGATACAGCTAACGGAAATGCAGCCAATGACAACTCAGACGAATCTGTACTCATAACCACATTTTTGACCTTATTTTTATCAAATCGGTCATCGACTGAAAAAACCGGAACCTTTGATTTTCGAATCACCCTTTCTGTGGTTCCGCCTCTTATGAACCGGGAATCATCCTTCCCTTTTGATCCCATAATGATCATGTCGTAATCGTGTTTTGTGGCGTAGTTCACAATTTTTTCTGACGGCCTTCTCTCTACTTTGATGATATGTTTCCCCTTGTTTTTCTCCTTCAAATACTGATCCATCGCTTTCTGCAGTTTTAACTCTGACTCATCAATGATTTTGGGGTAAACATCCTTGTTGATATCCAGCGGAACACCCAATCTTTTAACACTCTCATTAAAATACTTCAGGGTCGGTATCACATGCATGAAATCGATAACCCCACCAAATGTATCAGCAATATTTTGTGCGACTGCATAGGCCACTTCGCTCCCTTTGGAGAAGTCTGTAGGTACAAGTATTTTTTTTAATTCTATCATGATGGTACTCCCGGTTTTATATTGAGGTTCTATTAGTAAAATAAACAAAAGTGAGCAATTCTTTCACTTTGATCAGATCCAAGCCACAAATTTAATGTTTAGGGTGATTCGGAAAACGTTGGCAGTATCAGAGATGGCAAACCTTACGCAGATCTCATCCGATGACCGGATCCTTTTTTTTTCCGGATCTTAAATATGAAATGACTAGAATCAAAAACAGACCGGAAAAACTGCCCAACAGTCCATCTCTCTTGTTTACCTGATCCATTCCTGTATCTGTATCCGGCCATGGGAAAAAAGGCCGGCTCGAAATGAGTTGCCTGGATACCGTTTCAACTTCTACAACTTGATTCGGATCTGTTAATTCTGATTCACTTACATTACCCCCTAACCTCCGGTACTCCTTGCCATCTTGTTCATGTTCACCCATAATGATCTCCTGAACCAGAGGATTCGATACAGATAACTGTTCAGAAGTACGAACAGATTCTACATATTCACGCTCCTGATATGGCCATATCACCCAAAGTGAACCCATTAAAAAACCGATTAACATCATCATTGTTACTGTATGATAATTTTTTAATAACCACGACAACAATCGGGTAAAAACAATGATTCCGGTCAACATCCCAAGTATAAACGGAGCCAGATTCATCAATGCTGATATGGTTTCAGATGAACCCAACAGGCTCAATTCGGTGAGGATATAATCATATTTACGAAAAATCAGCAGGATGTACGAACCCGATATACCGGGCAGTACCATAGCTGATATGGCTACGGAACCCGATAGAAACAAAAACAGAAATGTGTCGGGGGTGTCAGCCGGAACCAGGGTAACGACCCAAAATCCAAACAGGGTCCCGCCTATTAATGGGGCAATTTGTTTCCAGTTTCTCTTACTCGAATCGATTTCTAATATGAGAAGGACAATCGACCCCAAAATGAGTCCAAAAAAGAGGCCGTAAACCAATTCTGCATGGGTGAACATATAGACCTGCAACGGGACAACTCTTGTAAAAAAGAAAACGGCCAGCACCATCCCTGACCCGAGAAATAGAAAAAATTTCCAGTGAATATGATTGAAAAAATCTTTGATCCGCAGTGATAGAAACTGCCGAATGGCAATAGCATCAAAACTTTTAATCGCAAAGATCAACCGGTCATAAATGCCGGTTATCAGCGCCATGGTCCCACCACTCACACCGGGTACGATATCCGCACTTCCCATAATAAATCCTTTCATGATCAGAAATGGGATCTCTTTCCAGGTAGTAAGATCAAAAAGTTGGACAAGGGGTTCTTTTTTGTTGTTTTCTGACAATGTATCTGATATTTATGGACTATAGATTTTTTTATTTTTAAACATAGAACCAATCAATGGCTATCTCCTGGGGTGATTGCGTCTTCGGAATAATTTTTGATCGCTTTTGTAAATGAATATACGGCTATCATACTGCAAATGAGAACAACGGTTAGAATCGCTTTTGATATAGAAGTTGGCCCGCTGAATATACTGTCTGCCAGCCAACCCGTGAGTGGCGGACCCAATCCAAACCCGGCTATACTGATCACAAACAGGTAAAGCCCACCGGCAAGTGCGCGTTGGCGTGAGTGTACAAAATATTGTAACAAAGCGGCTGCAACGCCATTGTATGAAGAGGAGATCAGCACCCCGATCCCCATGCATAAAAAACCCAATGTTCCATTTGTGGCAAACAGGCCGTACAGATAGAAGGGCAACCCTCCTAATGCGGCGACATACCCCATCCAAAATCGTCTTGCCGGATCTTTTTTCGCTACATAATCGGCCGTTTTGCCGGATAAAATCACTGTACATGCCACACCAAACATAAAATAACCATACATCGGAATCAGATCCGGTCGACCATAAACGTCCGAAAACAGATTTCCAATAAAGGCAAGAAGTGTATAACCCGTACAGGCAAGGGCTGAAAATCCGATCAGATGCCATCTGATGGTCGTTTTATTCAGCAACTGGACGATTTCAGAGATCATATCCGTTTCAATCGGAAATTGAACCACTTTCCGTTCGGGTTCTTTCAAATACCACCATGCGATGGGGACCAAAACGATTCCGGGTAATCCAACCGCGATCATGGCTGTCTGCCAGTCGTAATGAAGTGAGATGGACCCGCCGGCAAGAAAGGAGAGGCCGACACCGATAAAAATACCGGATGCATAAAATGAAAATACCGTCGCTCTTTTTTCAGGTGAGAATCGATCCGCCAAATAGGAATAGACCGCCGGACTCAGCATCGCCTGGCTCAACCCCACAAAAAGCCGTGCCGTGATCAAAAAGGTAAAAGAGGCTGCAAAACCACTTATGACCGTCATTGAACTCCAGATAAATAGCCCCAGAACGATCAATAATTTGCGTGAGGTGCGATCTGCAATACGTCCCATCGGAATCCCCGCAATGGCATACACAAATGAAAAAGCAGGACCGTAGAGAAGGCCGATCTGAAAATTGGTCAGCATCAACGAATCCCGGATCTGTACGCCTAGTACTGCGACAATCTGACGATCTACAAAACTCAAGATGTAGATCAGAGTCAGTAATATAATGGACCCGTATGCAAACTTTTTACTCATGGAAATAACTTGGTAGAATTCAAAAAGGTCAGCACAAGATAAATGTTTCTCAGCAGGGAACCATTCTGAAAAAAATCCTTTTCTGTTTTATTGATAGAGTGTATGTTATAAACAGTTCAATACAGACTGTAAATACCAAAGAATCTTAAAAAAACGAAGTCAATATTGTGGTCAAACTGCCCAAAAAGTCTAAAAAGCAGGTCGAACGTGCTGCAGAAATTTACGAAGCGTTACTGAAACACTACCCAAACCCTCATTGCGAGCTCAATCACCATAACCCTTTTGAGTTGCTGATTGCGACCATTTTAAGTGCTCAGTGTACAGATGTACGGGTAAATAAGGTAACTCCGGTACTGTTTGAAGCGTATCCAACACCAAAAGCGATGTCAGAGGCTCCACTTGAACACCTCGAAGATCTTGTTCGAACCACCGGTTTTTTTCGCAATAAAGCGAAAGCACTCAAAGAGGCATCTCAATCTATTGTAGAAGATTTTGACGGGGCTGTTCCAAACAGCATGGATGAACTGCTTACACTTCGTGGAGCTGCTCGAAAAACGGCCAATGTGGTTTTGGGCAATGCGTTTGGAATCAATGAGGGTGTTGTGGTGGATACACATGTGAAACGGATATCCAATCGATTAGGGCTGACCCGGGAGAAGAAAAATACGGATAAAATAGAACGCGACTTGATGGCACTATTCCCCAGGGAAACATGGACAAACTTATCACATCTGTTCATTCATCACGGAAGAAATGCTTGCAAAGCCCGCTTTTCGGAGCCACCGGAACATCCGATCTGCATCAAATACGGAAAAAATTGTGAATGTTGGAAAATGAGGGGTCAACAGTAGATGAAAAATGAGGACTTTTCTCCTGACAAATGGTTACCGGAGATTCGACGAGATTTGCAACTGATACCGGTTCAAGACAATGGACGGAAACTGATCTATTTTCATGACGTCATGGGATACACACCGCCTGATTTTGCACTTGATGCGGCTGTAGAACCATTTCTGTCACTTTTTACCGGCCGATACACCATCCGTGATCTTACCACACACCCCGGCTCCGGATTGAAAGAGAGGGATCTGATTCAATTTGCGGAACTGCTGGATGAGGCCTCGATTTTAGAATCCAACCGCCACAAGAAAAGGTCCCGGCAGGTAGAACATTTGTTTGAAAAAAAACATGTGAGAGAATCATCCTTGGCCGGATTGAGTTATCCGGATCGGCAAAAAAATCTGAAATCCTTCTTAAAAAAAATCTTATCAGGCCGTCGGAATGGAATCCGCCCTCCCAAACAGGCACTTTATGCACCTCACATTGATATCCGGGTAGGTGAAGATCAGTATGGTGAAGCGTTTTCACTTCTTACGAATCTGAAGCCCGATAAAGTACTGATATTGGGAACCTCACATTATGCCGGTTATCATGGAACACTCTATGATGAGACCCCATTTATCGGCTCTGTCAAAGAGTATCAACTACCGGGCCGTACATTCAAATCGGATCACAAGTTATTGAAAAAACTACTGACCGGTGCCCCGGAAAATGGATTTACCCTATCAGACCGGGCTCATCGGGTGGAGCACAGTATTGAGACCCATCTGCTCTTTGCTTCAGCTGTTTGGGATCACCCTTTTGAAATCATTCCTATTCTGGTCGGTTCATTGGATGAAATCCTCTATCACAAAAGTGGTGATCTGGCTGATAAAACCGACCGGTTTACCTCACAACTACGGGATTTGATAGCCGATGAGAATACATTCACCTTAATCAGTGGAGACCTTTCCCATGTCGGACGTAAATTTGGAGATCCCTCTCCCGCTTCTGACATGAAGAGTGATATATCCATCAGAGATCATGAATTCATAAAATGCGCCAAAGACGGTTCTCCCGAATCGTTACTTGAACTCTTGTCTCAGGATGCTGACTCCTCACGAATTTGTGGTTTTCCACCCCTGTTTACCTATTTAAAGATGTTTCCCAAAA
>JBBDJK010000056.1:0-1102 GCA_040879905.1 Balneolaceae bacterium
CTTTATCTTGACACGATCATCAGGCTAAAGAACTAATAGAGTAGATAGGGTGATCGTTTTTCCATAAAATCATCTAAGTCGAAACGTAAATTATCCACTTCAATCTCACCATTGATTAATGCATCTATCTCACGGGTGCCTGTTAACAGATATAAAAATCGGTATTGATCAGCCCCTTCAGTTGCATTAAACATAATCCCGAATATTTTCAAACCCACTATAAAGGGATCAAAATTGTAATCCAATGCTGATATTTTGATGCCATGCGATTCCACATCCATATGTTTTGGTGACGGTGCAACACCGGGAATGGAGATGGGTGTAAATGTACTCCGTTCAATTTGCAAACTCGGTGAAATCGTTTGCAACTGCTCCATCTGATCTGAATCCAATCGAGTATCCGGGTCACCAATCGTTAAAAATGGATCCGGTGTCCCTCTTCCTTCTGATAGGGTAGTTCCCTCATAAAAGACAGTACCCAAATAGAGATAAGCGTGTTCAAAGGTTGGTAAATTTGGAGAAGGCGGAATCCAGTCCAAACCGGTATCCGGCCACTTCATGTCTCTGTCCCAATTTTGCATCGTCACAACTTGAACTTCCGGTTCGGTTTCAAACTCTATCCATCGCTCCCCCACCATCATTTGTGCAATTTCACCCATCGTCAATCCATGCGCGACGGGTATCGGGTATGCACCGACAAAAGAGCTGAATTCCTCTTCAAGTATCCAGCCGTTTACATAGTTACCACCGGCCGGATTAGGGCGATCGAGTATCCAAATTGGAATTCCAGAGTCTGCAGCCGCTTCAATCACCAACCCGAGCGTTGCGATATACGTATAGAAACGCGCACCTACATCCTGCATATCAAAAATCAGCACATCCACCTCTCCCAACATCTCTTGTGTCGGTTTTCGGGTGTCACCATAAAGAGAAAACACCGGTAAACCGGTAGCTTGATCGTATCCATCTTCGATCTTTTCTCCGGCTCCGGCTTCACCCCTAAATCCGTGTTCAGGAGCGAACAGAGCCGATACATTCATATCTAATGCCAGGAGTGTATCAAGCATGTGTACATTTCCAATTCGGGCCGTAGGATTCATTA
>JBBDJK010000057.1:0-5571 GCA_040879905.1 Balneolaceae bacterium
CCACCACTTCAAACCGGATATACCTCTCCCTGCGTTGTTCTGATTCTGTATCAATAATCACGACTACCAGTTCATAAAGCCCGGGTGACAGGTCGGCAGTTTCAATTTCCAGATCCTCTACCACCTGTTCCTCTTCATTAATAAAGTTAAGAGTCAGAATAAATTCAGATTGATCACTCAGGATCCTCCCGTCATCGTCAACAGGCAAGATTCTATATGTGAGTTCAAACTGGGTAAATGTATTATTCATCCTTTTCAGATTATATACTTCAAAGTGGAGAAGCAGTGTTTCACCAAAAGGAATAATCTGATTATTAGCTACCCTGAACGAAAAAGGTTTCGTGACACCGGTAGAATCGGGATAACCCAAAACCAAATCGGCTACTTCTAACGAATCGGGGTGACTTTTGAGTGGTTTTGGTTGTCTGTACTGCAATTTATTCCATCCCCTGATGGAAGGTGAAAAAGGAGTATCGTCTATGGTTCTGGAGTCCGGATCATAGTTATGGAGTTGAATAGATGCTGCCATCTGGGCTCTGCTCGAATGAGGAGAAATAAAGAAGGTGTTCGATTTTTCATTCGTTTGACCACGACTGATGTATAGCGGCGGCAGATCTTCATATTGCTCAGTAAGCGCCCATTTATGGTTATACATCTGAAGTGTATGTTTTAATTCGTAAAATGAGAATTCTTCAAGAATATTGATATCATTTGGAAGATCACCATTACCGTTGATTCTTCCACTGTTTCGATGATAATCAATTAGAAAGGCCTCTTCAGGAGAACTTTCAATATAGGTGATGATCATGGGTTTCAGTTCATCATCAAGGAAGCGATATTGATAAACATTCAATGGAATTTTTGGGATGATCTCTTCATAGGATGAGCGTTCACGCGGGATGTGCAATTGTCTGACATTCACAAGATCTTTGCTTTCATTTCTAAATATCTGATCCATTCCCCTGTACGCTTCTATCCCCTGTTCCAAAACATCATCGCGGAGTCTATTCAATCGGTTTTCAAAAAAGGGATCCATTTTAGCCAACTGTTCATAGTAGAGCAGTTGCAACATTAGAGCAGGTGTAATACCCGCTCTCGTAAATTCAAGTGATTCCTCAGCTTGTACCCTATTCGGATGATATGCACGTTCCGGTATAAAGTCCTCTAAACTTGTCTGAAGTTTGAAAGAATCATTACTGACATCCGTTCCAAACATAAAAATAATAGGTTCAGATTGATCGGTTGTGATATTTTCATAAAACCAGATTTCATATTCAGGATATCTGTGAAATTCATATATGGCTTGCTGTAAGCGATCCACGGTCTCTTCTTGATCTTGTGGCACAGACAAATGATCACTCTGCCTGGATTGAGTTCCTCTTTCTGAATCGGGGCTCAATTGTCGCTGCAGCCATGGTTTTATATTCAGTGATTGAAGTGTAAGTATTCCATTATATTTACGATCAGGTTCACCGTACCGAATGAAAATTAAAGCACGATCATCTGTACCATAAACGGTGGAGCTGTTTTTATTGAAATTTTTCCTGGCTGTTGCAATTCGTTCCCAATGTTCAATCAAACGTTCATTTACTCCATCTGCCGGAGTCGGGTCCTGCCGGATCCAATATCCTCTCATATCCGATCCCAGTTGTTCAGATCTCTGATCCCACCAATCTGACCATTGTCTGAATATCCCATCACCAACGATTGGTTTTAACCGTTCGATCTCCTGTCTGATAGCTACTCTGCTTTCAGCACCCTCTCCAGCCACCAACGCCCGAAAATACATCTCCGTAGATGCTTCATCGTAAGATCTTAACCCCATCTCCGTTACCACTCGGATAAACTCAATCCCGATTCGGGCATCTACAGAAGATTCCGGATCATCTGTATATGTCTCATACCATAGATCCAATGCCTGGGTAACATTACCACTGTAAAGTTGATTCAATCCCCTGTCATAGGCTCTGTTTGGTTGAGCCGATACGGTAAAAGCAATCAGTGATATCAGGGTGGCAGAAAATGTAGTTCGGTATATATTTGTTTTCAATAGCATCTAAGTCAGAGATAAACTTATTTCGTAGAAAATACAACGCATTTTTATTAACCGTAAGTACAAAATGGTCTGAATGAGCTGCACTTAGGTCTTATATTCGTTTAATGGATTGGTGCCGTGGATATTTTATAAAAGTTCTGATAAACTGAAGTTTGAAAAAAAATTCAATGGACTTCAATTTAAACACAGAATTGTTTCAAAAAGCATTTCCATTTTTTGTACCTTAATCGGGCAGAGTCAATACAATCCATGTCAACGTTTTTACCAAAATGGCAGATAACTACCGTGCATTAACCCGTACTTACAGACCCCAGGTTTTTGAAGATATTGTATCTCAGGAACACGTTAGCAGTACGTTGAGAAATGCCATTGCCCAAAACCGGTTATCTCATGCGTATATGTTCTGTGGCCCCAGGGGTGTGGGCAAAACGACGATGGCCAGGGTATTGGCACGTTCGATCAATCAGATTGATGAAACTGTTGATGGTGAATCACTAAGCCAGACACTGAATGTTGTTGAGATTGATGCCGCTTCCAATAATAAAGTGGAGGATATCCATCATCTCAGAGAAATTGTCAGAATACCTCCACAAAGTGGCAGATATAAAATCTTTATCATCGATGAAGTGCATATGTTATCCAAAGCAGCATTCAATGCACTTTTGAAAACGCTTGAGGAACCCCCACCTCATGCCATTTTTATTTTTGCCACTACCGAACCGCATAAAGTACTTCCGACCATCTTATCAAGGGTTCAGCGGTTTGACTTCAAGAGAATCAGTGTAGATGAAATTGTTGCACGGTTACAGGTGATCTGTAAAAATGAAGGGATCGATATCGATAATGAATCGCTTCATACCATTGCAAAAAAAGCGGACGGTGCGCTTAGGGATGCGTTAGGCTTGATGGATCAGGCGATCGCATTTTGTGGGACGAAAATTGAGTACAAACACCTTATTGAAGCTCTGAATATTGTTGGCAATGATCAGCTGTTTGAATTTACAAAAGCTGTTTCTGATCGGGATTCGGATACAGGTTTAAAATTAATAGACCGGCTTCTTAAAGATGGTATAGATATTCAGGAATTTTTAGTGTCTCTTACCGGACATATTCGGAATCTATATGTTGCAAAACAGAGCGAAAGAATGTACCTGGTTGAAGCTACTTCGGAGACCAAGAATCGATATATCGATACTGCGAAAATATTTACAGAGAATGATCTTATGAGAACACTTCACCTGGTCAGTGAAGCGCAAATGAAGATCAGAGATGTTCAGCAACCGAGAGTTCATTTTGAAATATTGATGCTGAAATTGATTCATATGGGAAGGAGTAAAGAGGTTCATCAGCTCCTTGAAGGATTGGATCAGTTAAAAAAAAAGATTAAAAATCCCGACCCTGATTTAAAAAATAGTGAGCATCTCAGCGAGAGAGACCAAACATCTGAAGAGAAATCGGATGGAGTTATAAATTCAGAATCTGTCCAAACACCAAATTCAATTTCTGAAGGGCGATCTTCAACAGCCATTGAAAGGAAGGGCAGACATTCATCATCGGACAAAGCAGAATCCGAAAAACGATTCAATGACAAGTCATCTGATAACGGGAGGCCACACGATCAGAATGAAAATCGACTGTCGACAACCACGGAAAACAATTCAATTGAGAATTCTAATGATGAATCGGGTTCAAAACCGGACATCAAAAGTTCAATTTCAGAATCAAAAAATCATGATGTTGCAACTGATGATGATCATTTTATGGGCCGGCCCAGACTGGGAATAGAGAAAAAAGAGCAGCCGAGTGAACAGACTCAGGAGCAAGATCAGGGTCAGAGTGAGGAAAATGAAGGGAGCTTAAATGGTGGAGAGGCCGGAATTGGAATTCAACTGAAAAATATTGAAGAGTTAGAAAAAAGGTGGCCCGAATATCTGACCATATTGGAGCAAAAAGTGTCAAAAACAATATACCATCAGATAGAAAATGTACAATTGAAAGATCTGAACGGTACTGAACTGATTCTTTCAGTAAACAATGTTTTTGCGGTGAATATAGTTGAAGAGAATAAGAATGAACTCTCTGAGTTGTTAAAAGAGGTCGTCGGGATTCATATACGGTTCAAATGTGTTGTGGAAAGACAAAAGACCGATAAAAGTGAATCGACCAGCCCTTATGAACGGTTTAAGGAGGTTCAGAAAAAAGATCCACACCTGAGTACGATCGTTGAACTTTTTGGTGCAGAAGTGGAATACTGAATGGTTAATCACAACGAATAGCTAAATATAAACAAGTAAAACAGGATTTATTATGAGTCAATTTAATATGGCCGATATGTTTGGAAAGATTTCTGACATGCAGGCAAAAATGAAAGAAGTTCAGGATCAGTTGGCAGAAGTCGTTGTAGAAGCGGAAGCCGGTGGTGGCATGGTTACAGTGAAAGCAAACGGGAAAAGAGAAGTAATCAGCATCGAACTGGATCGGGATGTGATCGATCCGGATGATAAAGAGATGTTAGAAGACCTGGTTGTTGCAGGTGTTAATAAAGCCCTGCAAAAAGCAGAAGAAGCAGCTAAAAGTAAAATGCAGGATGTCTATAAAGATATGATACCCGGTGGAGGATTGCCGGGAATGGATATGAGTAAATTAGGACTTTAGATTAGTTATACGATCTGATTATAGATCAATTCAAAAGATCATTCTGTCTCCTGAATCGGATTCAATTGTCAAAGATATAAATAGATTTACGCATGCAAATTACCTCAGAAGCCCTGGAACGGGTGATTGAAGAACTGGCACGATTACCGGGTACGGGAAGAAAATCAGCTCAGCGTATCGCCATACATCTGCTTAAACAGAGTGACGAACGTGTTGTAAAGTTAGCAGATGCTCTGATTGAATTGAAAAAAGCTGTTTCACGATGTTCAATATGTGGAACGATTACTGATACAGATCCTTGCTCAATCTGTTCCAACCACAAAAGAAGTAATGGGGTTATCTGTGTAGTGGAGGAGTTTCAGGATGTCTATATCATTGAGAAAACCAATGAGTTCAGGGGCCGATACCACGTACTTGGCGGAACGATCTCACCACTCGATAATATCGGCCCGGATGATATTCGCATTCGGGAACTCCTGGAACGGTTAGGAACCGATACCGATAATGAGAATATCCAAGAGGTCATTTTGGCACTGAATCCTGATGCTGAAGGTGAGGCAACGTCCTATTATATCAATAAATTACTCCTCAATTATGGAGTTAAAGTGACACGAATTGCGTATGGAATCCCCATGGGAACAGAACTCGAATATATCGATGAAGCCACACTCAGCCGTGCATTTGCCAGCAGGACTACGTTTTAATTTAAAAAAAATTTCAATCGTATTAATTTTATATGGATAACCCTCTTCAAAGATCAATACTCTTCTTCTTTTTTATCTCTTTTCTTTATTCAATACTTCTTCCTGTAAAAGTGATATCACAGGATCACCAATCCTGGCAGCAGGCTGTAGAGTATG
>JBBDJK010000058.1:0-1630 GCA_040879905.1 Balneolaceae bacterium
TCAAGGTTTCTGGCCAGTATTTCTTTGATTGAACTCATGCAAACAAAGTAATAAAAAAACGGTACAGTATATACTTCTGAAGAGAGCTCTGCAAATGTTTCGGATTGTCCATCCGTACAAAAACCGGGTCATACCTAAAACTAAATAAGATGTTCCATTAATGACTTTTGTATCGTAACGAGATCGATCTCAATCACTATCCAACGTCAAACTCACCCGTTTACCAGTCAAATCGTAGTCGATTGTGATGTTTTCGTAGGTGTATCGACCTTGTAACTCAAAATCTACAAATCGAATTGAAACAAAAATCAAAATATCATCACCAAATCCACATACTTACCAAATATTCTTTTATCTTTATTTTATAAACTATGCTGACTAAAAGAATCATACCCTGTCTCGATATCAAGAATGGCCGAACCGTAAAAGGTGTTAACTTTGAAGGCCTTCGTGATGCAGGAGACCCCATCGAACTGGCACGCCGTTATACGGATGAAGGTGCTGATGAATTGGTGTTTCTGGATATCACTGCCACGAAAGAAAAACGTAAAACACTGGTAAAGCTTGTCACTGAGATCGCCAAAGAGATCAGTATTCCATTTACAGTCGGTGGTGGTATACGTTCAGTTGATGAAATTGAAGAGATATTAAAAGCCGGTGCAGATAAAGTATCGTTAAATAGCTCTATAGTCAGGAACCCAAATCTTCTGACTGAAGCATCATCCGCTTTTGGTTCCCAAGCCGTGGTTGCGGCTGTTGACGCAAAAAGAAGTGGACAATCATGGGAAGTTTATGTTAAAGGCGGATCTGAACCTACCGGAATCGATGCTATCAAATGGATTATCCGGGCAGAGGAGTTGGGTGCCGGTGAAATTCTATTAACAAGTATGGACCGGGATGGAACCAAATCGGGTTTTGACCTTGATTTGCTTAAAACGGTTAATCAGATCACAACCATCCCGGTGATCGCAAGTGGCGGCGCCGGAACGATACAGCACTGTTGTGATGCAGTTCTAACCGGTAAAGCCGATGCCGTATTGGCAGCAAGTATTTTCCACTTTAGGGAAATAGAAATTTCTGATTTAAAAAGAGTAATGTCCCAAGAGGGAATTAGCGTTAGAATTACAAACGAATAATTATATTGATTTATGGCTAAGGAAGAAATCGAATTTATCTATGACTTGGAAAGGTTACTAATCAGCAGACGCCTGGAGAAACCTAAAGGGTCTTATTCAACCAGATTATTTAAAAAAGGAGTTGACAAAATTGCCCAGAAACTGGGTGAGGAAGCCGTCGAAACCATTATAGCTGCAAAAAATAAAAAACAGTCCGAGTTTGTGGGTGAATCCGCCGACCTTATTTACCATCTCCTTGTTCTTCTCGTAGAAAAAGAGGTCCCTTTTGATACAGTTATTCAAGAGATGATGCTCCGAAGTAAAAAATAATTAGAGTGAAAAGTGAAACGTAAGAAGTAAAAACATGGAACGACAGCCACAATCGGATAGAACAAAATAAGTGATCACCACTTTTCACGTCTCACCTCTCACGTCTCACCTCTCACCTCTCACGTACATCATCCCGCCGGATAGATATAATTCGCCTCAAAACTGAGCGGTATTCCAAGCCACCA
>JBBDJK010000058.1:1730-5554 GCA_040879905.1 Balneolaceae bacterium
ATCCCGCCGGATAGATATAATTCGCCTCAAAACTGAGCGGTATTCCAAGCCACCAGTAGATCAGCAGAAATATCGTCCACGCAATTCCAAAGATGATCGAGTAGGGGATCATCATCGAGATTAGTGTTCCAATGCCCGTATTTTTGACGTATCGCTGACAAAACACTACAACCAATGGAAAGTATGGTAGTAATGGTGTGATTATATTAGAAATTGAATCTCCTACACGATATGCAGCCTGAGTCAAATCAGGCGATATACCCAATTGCATCAACATCGGTACAAATATCGGGGCAATCAAAGCCCATTTAGCCGAAGCCGAACCCACCAACAAATTTACGAATGCACTTAAAAATACAATTCCTACAATGGTAAGCTGACCGGGCATAGCAAGCGCCTGCAAAAAGTTCGCACCTTTTAAAGCAACCAGCAGCCCAATATTTGATTTACCAAATGCATCAATAAAAAGAGCACAGAAAAAAGCCATGACTACATAATAGCCCATACTCTCCATAGATTTGGTCATATTGTCAATCATATCCTTAGAGCTTTTATAGCGTCCCGATGCATATCCATAGACTACACCCGGAATTAACAGCAGTACGAAGATAAGAGGTACGATCGCACGCATCAGAGGTGCGTTAAAAGAGAAAAGTGAACTCACTTCAGGGTTATCCCAGTTCGGGTCACGAAGTGCTGAACCCTCCGGCCAAGCCCACAAAAGCAGGCCAATAAAACCTAACACCATCGCAATAAAACCGAACCAGAATGCACGGCTCTCTTTGGGTGATACCGTTTCCATTTTGGGCATTTCATCTTCATCTCCATCTATTTTTACACCAGACAGGCGGGGCTCTACAATCTTATCCGTGATATACCAGCCAATCCCGACGATCAAAATGGATGAAATAGAAGTAAAATAATAGTTGTTAAGTGGATTCAACTCTATTGCAGGATCCAGAATTCGCGCTGCCTCAAGAGTAAAACTCATTAAAAGCGGATCAATCGCAGATGGGATAAAATTGGCCGAAAAACCTCCACTGACCCCTGCAAATGCGGCAGCGATACCGGCAAGCGGATGTCTGCCTGCCGCATAAAATATCACACCTCCTAATGGGATAACAAGTACATATCCTGCATCTGCAGCCGTATGGCTGACAATAGCAATCAAAATTAGCATGGGTGTAAGCAAGGCAGCAGGTGTAAATCCAAGCAATTTCTTAAGGCCTGCATCAATCCAACCGGAGTGTTCAGCAACACCCACACCCAGCATAGCCACGAGTACAATTCCCAAAGGTGCAAATAGAACAAATGTGTTAATCATCGAAGCTAAAAAGCCGGCAAGATTATCACCGGTTAATTGATTCTGAACCCGTAATTCATCGCCTGTCAATGGATGAACGGCTCCAAAATCAAAGGGTGAAAGGATTGCAGAAAAGACCCATACAATCACTAAAAGCAGGAAAAAGAGCATGGCCGGGTCGGGTAATTTGTTTCCAACCGTCTCTATGAAATTTAAAAAAGTATCAAACATTGTGCCCGATCCTTCAGATGATGGCACTTTCTTTTTTGTGTCTTTATGATGTTCAGCCACGTGTTCCTAAATTAGGTTAGAGTTCACAAAACTTAGCAGAAAATAAGAGATTCAGAATTCTTTGCAAGAAAAAATTTTACGCTTTTCGGTTCTGAAGTAAATGGAATAACCGATACCGGGTTTTTGAAAATGAATCCATTTTAACAATTCTCAGATTTGGATCACATTTTATCTCAACTGTATACGATTCATAAGAACTTTTCCTATCGGAATAAGGACAATCATATAGATTAGAATTGAGAGTATGACAATATTTTTTTGGGACAAAACTTCCAAGTCCAAAAAGCCGGATATCGACCTGAAGAGGTTGGTCAATCCAATCAAGACTGTTAAATAGACAACAATCGATGTTACCAGATTATAGAACAATCCATTTTGGTGATTTTGTGATAAAACACGATCATTATTCATCAATAAAAAGAGAATAATAGCAATGATAGGAAGGATCACGCCATTCAGTGCTTGTGCCAATATAATAATCGGCACAGGACGAAATCCCAATAAGCCAAATAACAGGCCTATGCCTAACACAGTCATCCAAACAGAACGAAAATAAATTCCATTTTCTGACCATTTTGGGTGTTCACGATCTGATGCTAATAATGATTTAGCAGTAATTGAACCGGCCAGAGCCGCTGTAAGTGTTGAACTCAAACCGGCCCCGAAAAGTCCAAATCCCAATAGCCAATCAGCACCTGCTCCAAGTTGATTTGATAGTGTATCGGCAAGTGCAATAAATGTAAATTCACCCATGATGGCCGTTCCGGTCAATAGTATGGCAATGGATATTACCCCACCTAAACCAATAGCAATCATCAAACTGAATTTCATCTCTGCGACCGTCTGGTTATGTTTCAGCCCTGATCCCAGGAAGATGCCGTAGGGTACCACAGTAGTCCCAATCAATCCCAAGACAAGTATTTCTGATCCGGATGGTATTCGTGGCAGAAATCCACCGCTGAGAATCTCCATCAAATTATGTGGAATATACCAGACCGTTATTAAGAAACAGATCCCCATAAATGCTACAACAAACCCGAGAAGTATGGCAATCTGTTGCACGGTTCTTCTCCAGAGTAGAATGGCTGAAATCAAACCGATCATGAATACAACCAACGGTATGGATAAAGTATCTCTGACTAAATGGATTCCTGCCACCGCACCCAATACATTCCCCGCTTCATACGCAGCACATCCGGTCAGGACAGCAACCAAAGCAAGATAGATCAAAATCTTACCCATATTGCTCCCTCCATACTCCTGACGCATTGCTTCACCGAGATTCATTCCCGAGACTGCCGTAATCCTGGCAGATGCTTCCTGGAGAACATAACAGGCAATTGTTGAAAATATCAGCGCCCAAATCAATGCATACCCGTACCCTGCACCGGCAGATGCCGCAGTTGTCACGGTACCAGGACCGATAAATGCTGCTGTTATGACCGACCAAAACAGGATATGTACAAGCTTTTTTTTCAGATACCCACTCTTATTAAATCATTAAAATAACCTGCACAAAAAACACTCCACATCATTGCAAGCCTGATGATCAAATTGTGTCATTTGACCATAATGAAGACAAATGGTCTGCGATTTAAATCATTTCAAATGCGATCATATGCAGGGTTTAACAAAAACGAAATAGAATCAACAAGATATTGTTTATAAATATCTTATAAAGATGTTTAATTTTCCTTATTCAATGTTTTTAACCTTGCACCATAGTCCACCAAAAAGCGCTCATAAGGTTTACCTAATAATTTAGAACTGATCAGAAAATCAGCAGATGATCTGCTGCAAGCCAAAGGGATATTGTACACAATCGCTATCCTTAACAGGGCTTTCACATCTACATCGTGAGGTTGTGCCAACAGCGGATCCCAAAAAAAGATAAGTATATCAAGATTCCCCTGTGCAATCGCCGCTCCCATCTGTTGATCCCCCCCAAGGGGCCCACTCATAAAACAGTGCACATTTAGATCCAACTTCTCCGCAATCAAGCTGCCGGTTGTTCCGGTGCCGAATAGTTCATGTTCCTTTAAAATATCTTTATTGTACTCCACCCAATCTATTAGATCTCGTTTCCGATAATCATGAGCTACCAGACCGATTCGTTTTTTCTCCCCCATCTTCTCGACTCGGGATGCTATACTGGGGTGAGGTTTTTGCTCTTTGGTTTCATTGATTGACAAACTGTTCTTTTCACTGCTCATATATCCCTTTTATTTTG
>JBBDJK010000059.1:0-4211 GCA_040879905.1 Balneolaceae bacterium
TACACGTAATATAAATGAATTAGACAAGAATCAACGAATGAAATGAAACGATCATTCACAAAAGGATATACACTCAAAGATTACAGATGATGAGAAGAGTATGAAGGTAACCCATTTTATCGATGGGTGTATTATTGGTGAGAAATCAGTTTACAATCTTTTTAACCCATCACACTGTATCCAGCCATACATACCATTTTCCAGACGGATATAGACCCAATCATTCCCATCTTGATTATTATCATCAGTAGAAGCCACTCTGTTGTTGTCAATTTTGAGCTTGTACCCTTCAAAAGCCGTCGTGATTACAGAGGCGTCTTCGCGAGGTTGTTCGTAGACCGTACTCTCTCTTCCAACCATCACCGCAGTATCGTATCGATTGTCCTGATAATAAACAATCCACGATAGTAGAAAAATCAAGAGTGCTGTGATAAGCATAGTGTAGGAACTGTAGCGCAGCGGTTTTACGTAATCAACTCTGAACCAGGAGCCTATCAATAATGCCACTGCCAAATAAAAAATAATAAGAGCTGAAATCGCAATAAATGAGACTCCGTAAGAGTCTGATAAATAGCTAAAAAAACGATCCCATGGGAGATCCGGTAATACCGCCGATTGCCGTGAAAAACGATCATTAACATATGTCAGTGCTTCCTCAGCCGGATTGGCAGTTTCACGATAATTTTTTGCCTTAAGCAGATAGAATTTTGCCAAACCGAGGGAGTCAACCTGGGAATAAGCAACACCCATATTTAACCAAAGCGCTCCCGAATCATATCCGTCATCAGCAATCGATTTGTAAAGCTGAATGGCTTCACTATAACTGTTTTCTTCAAGAAGTGAATTGGCCGTGTCGAACCTCGACTGCTGGGCAATTAAGATGCCGGTTCCGAACATATAGAATATCATAAAAAACAGAATTCGATTCATGATCAAAGTGTTTCCTTTAACTCCTTAATTAACCGTTCTGTTTTTTCAATATCACTTCTAAAATCAGATACGGATCCTGTTGGTGCGTAATTGATGGTTGCACATTTATCGAGAAGAGTCCGAAGATTTTTTTGAATTTGTCCGTTAACCCCCGCTTCATCCGTTTTAAAAAGCAATTCCTGATCGGAGAGTCCGGCTTCCGGCAGACTTAATTTGTCGGTGATATAACCGGAGACCGCCTTATGGAGTGTGTTGTAAACTTCTTTTGCATCTCCTTCATCCACAATACTTTTTGCATGATTTATTCTTTGAGATGCAACATCATCAGCGTAATGTGCCCTGGCAAAGAAACGATCTTTATGAAGCCTTACTCTAAGTCGTTTTCGCTGATAGGAAACACCCAAAGCAATAAGCGGAAGCAAGAACAAAAGCCAAAACCAAATGGACTGATAGATGATACTATTTTCTCTTGTACTCCAAACTGCCAACCCGGTTACAGGTTGTAACCGGCCCAGTTGACTGCCACCGGCATTCGATGATAATTGACGTTCTGCAGGTGCATTTGCATTAAATTGCAAAGCGGGTAATGAAATATAGCGATAACTTCTGGTTTGAGGATTAAACACGGCAATTCTTTCAGATGGGATCTCATACCTTCCAGGAGCACGAGGTGCAATCAATTCTGTAAATGTTTTATTGCCACTTATCGAATTGCCTCTGCGTTCAATATTACTAACCTCTTGAGGTGAATAAATTTCCAGTCCATCCGGCAAATCATACCCCGGCATCCTTATCAATGGAATGTTTCCGGTCCCCTCAACAGTCGTGATCAGTTCTATCGTTTCACCTGAAATTACTTCTCTTCTGGATAACCTTCTGTCAACTCTGAGTTCCCCAACAGCATTGATTGACAAGGCGTTATTTGCAGTTGGAAGATTTCGGACTGTAAGTTGTACCGGTTCCGATTCAAGTGAGACCCTCCTCTGATTCGCTCCGGCACCAAAAAAACTTCCAAATGGATCGTTTCGAGAGGGTTGGGTTCGAACACCAAGAGTCAGTGGAAACTCTGAAAGTGTCAATTCACCACTTCTGCTCGGGAAAAGTGCATATCGTATAAGTACAGCACTTCTGTATCGAACTCCATCTATGATTGTCGATTCAGCTTGGGGTTGACGATCATTTTGAAGTTCCTCTTTCCAAAAACCATCAGTACGCCATCCGGCGTTTGGCTGAAACGATGTAATTTCTATGCCTTGTTTAAAATAGAGCGTCAGATTTGCCACAATCTGCTGACCCGGAACAATGTTTGTTTCATCCACCTCGATTTGTAAAAAGATATCCGGTTGTTCACTTCCGCCTTCTTGTGTCATCTGGTTGTTGGCAATAATTTCGATTCGGATGGGCTCCGTTTGTCTCTCTTCCCCATCTATTTCAATCGTGATTGGAGGAATTGTAAATGTACCGGTCTCACTCGCAATCAGAGTATATGTGTATGCTGTTGTGGTACTTGTACGTGCATTGACGATCGATATGCTGGTGCTCCGAGATGGCGTGCCGGATAATACCCGAACTCCATTCATGTCCGGCAAAACCGGTAAGGATACATTTCTCATGGACGATCCCGACACTTCAACACTTAGTGTGAACTGTTCTCCTACAAAGATCCTGTTTTCAGATACCGTTGCTTCAAAAGTATAGTCCTGTGCTAAAGCTTGCTGAGGAAGTAATATTGCAAGTCCGGTAAAAAGGATCAGTTTGATGGCTGAAAATAAATTACCAATCTTTTTCATTGCCGGAAGGGGGTTCTGTTGACTCTTTTTTCTGATTTTCGAGGAGTTCCCTTTCTAATTGTTCCAATGCATCAAGGATATTTTGAGCCTCTTCAGGCGTCATCTCTAATGGGTTTTGCTGTTGTTCCTGAGAATCAGCTTCTTCAGGTTCAGGTTGCCCGGATTGTTGTTGAGAATCAGAATTCGGGTCTTGTTCCTGATCCTGATCCTGGTCTTGTTGGTTATCTTGCTGTTGGGAATCGTCTTGTTCATCGTCATTCTCATCAGAATCTGACTCCGACTGTTCTTGTTGATTCTCTTGTTCTTGCTGTTTCTGCAAAGCCAGTTCGTAATTATACTTTGCATCCGGATCATTCGGATTCTTTTTGAGCGCTTCTCTAAAGAAATCGACGGCTTCCCCGTAGTTCTCTTGATCTGTCAACATCCGGCCTTTATTGTAATCAGCAAAAGATTGCTCCACCGGCGAATCAGTTAGATTTTTGAAACGATCGTACGCCTCCATGGCAGCATCTCCCTCACCTAACTCATAAAGCGCCCTTGCAAGGTTAAAATGCAATCTTGCATCTTCCGGATTTTGATCAATAGCCTGACGATATAGTTGAACGGATTCAGCATAATCACCCCGTTCAAAGGCATTATTTGCCTTTCGTGCATCATTCATTGAAGATCCACTGAACAAAATAAATAAGACCAAAAGTAAACCGGCTCTCATGCTGAAATTGTAATTATGATTGAATTTGTATTTGCAATGATAGTAACGAAATGGAACCCAATAGCGTATGGAAAAGTTTAATCGTTATCATCCTCAAGTAGTGTAAGTGTTTCATCATCCAGTTTCAGATTTGTGAAGACATTGGATACATCATCATGATCATCAAATAGATCCATTAGTTTCAGATTTTTTTTAGTGATTTCCGGATCAGCAGAGACATCTACCATGGGTATTCTCACCAATTCCGCTGATTCAATCGGATAGCCCTGTTTTTCCAGGTTTTTTCTGATGGTGATCAAATTTTCACGTGTTGTAATGATCTCAAAAAAGGAATCTTCCAGCACTACATCCTCAGCGCCGGCGTCAATTGCCGATAACATAAACTCTTCCTCATCCAGATTCTCACTATTTATCTTGATAGAACCTTTTTGATTAAACAGATACGAAACAGACCCATCGGTTCCCAAGTTGCCACCGTGTTTGGTAAAGAGAAACCGGAACTCTCCCACGGTCCGGTTTATATTATCACTCGTTGCTTCAATGAAATAAGCAATTCCACCCGGTCCATAACCCTCATAGGTAACCTCCTCATAATTAGAGGAACCATCATTAAGCTCTCCTGTTCCTTTTTTGATGGCACGTTCGATGTTGTCTTTAGGTAAATTTACCGCCTTCGCATTTTGAATAGCGAGGGACAAACGGGCATTCATGTCCGGGTCACCACCCCCCTCTCTGGCCGCGACTGTAATTTCACGAGTGTGTTTTGTAAACGCTTTTGA
>JBBDJK010000059.1:4311-5532 GCA_040879905.1 Balneolaceae bacterium
AAACAGATCTTTACATTTTTTAAGCAGGATTTTTAATCATAATTCCATACCATTGTAAAGACTTTTATTAGGAGAGAAGAACATTAAAACAGGTAAAAAATTGATGAATATTGGAATTGTATGTTACCCAACATTTGGTGGTAGTGGTGTCGTTGCCACTGAATTGGCAAAAGGTCTTGCAGATCGCGGACACACACTTCATATATTAAGTTATGCACGACCCGCACGCCTTGACTCATTTCGTACCGATATTACTTACCATGAAGTTGACTTAAGTTCTTATCCTCTATTTGAGTACCCCCCCTATGATCTCGCATTGGCCAACCTGATGGTCAATCTGATTCAGTTTGCTAAATTGGATGTTTTACATGTGCATTATGCGATCCCTCACGCAACAAGTGCCTATTTGGCCAAACAGATTTTAAACAGCAAAGCGTCCAAAATACCGGTCATCACAACACTGCACGGTACAGATATCACCCTGATTGGCAGTGATCCTACCTATAAACAGGTCGTAGACTTTTCGATCAATCAAAGTGATGGGGTAACTGCTGTTTCAGAGTATTTGAAAGAGGAAACTTACCGATTGTTTGATATCAATAAAGAGATTGAAGTGATTCCTAACTTTATCGATCTGGATCGGTTTAAAAAATCAAAAAAAGAGCATTTCAAGAGAGCGATCTGTCCGGATGGCGAAAAAATTGTGACTCATGTGTCCAATTTCAGAGAAGTAAAACGGGTTCCGGACGTGGTTGAAACGTTCAACCAGGTTTTAAAAAATGGTATAAAAGCAAAATTACTGATGGTTGGGGATGGCCCTGATCGGTCAAAAGCAGAACAGAAGTGCAGGGAACTGGAAATTTGTGACCACGTTCGTTTTCTTGGAAAACAAGAACAAGTCGAAGAAGTGCTATCGATATCAGATCTTTTCCTGATTCCATCCGGCAGTGAAACATTTGGACTCGCAGCTTTGGAAGCGATGAGTTGCAGCGTGCCTGTTGTGAGCTCCAATATTGGAGGCCTTCCTGAAGTAAATATTCACGGGTTAACCGGTTATCTTTGTGAATTGGGTGATGTGGAGTGTATGGGGGAGTGTGCGACTAAAATTCTGAGCGATGAAAAACTCCACTCAAAAATGGCAAAAGCTGCCAGAGAGAGAGCCGAAACTTTTGAAATGGATTCTATCGTAACAGTTTATGAGAATTATTATGAAAAAATTCG
>JBBDJK010000060.1:0-5437 GCA_040879905.1 Balneolaceae bacterium
TCGGATTCAGACATTGCAACGGCCATTTTTCCTGTTTTTTTATAAAACCTCAGATTGTGGAGAATTCCGGCGACCGTCAGCCCCGCAATGAGTCCAACCCATAATCCCGGTGCTCCATAACCGGCCTTGAATCCCAGATAGTAGGCAACAGGAATGCCAATGATCCAATAGGCAACCAGATTTACAATCATAGGGACAGTCGTGTCTTTTAACCCCCTGAGGGCTCCAAAACCGGATACTTGTAATCCATCGGATAACTGAAAAATAGCTGCCATAAAAAGAAGCTGCACGGCAACATCTATAACGGCTGTTTCATCTGTGTAAATTGAAGCGATTTTTTCCGGAAAAATCAAGATGATGAATGCGGTTAATGCCATGATACAGCACGAAACACCTACTCCGACAAACCCCCTGAAACGTGCTTCATCCGGTCGTTTTCTGCCGATCGAATTTCCAACCCGGGCAGTAATTGCAACGGACAATCCAAAAGGGATCATAAACATCATGGCTGCAAAATTGATGGCCACCTGATGGCCTGCGATCGCAATCGTACTGATTGTACTTACCATCAGACTGACAGCCGCAAACATCGTTACCTCCATCGTGGAGCTGATTCCAATGGGTACACCGATTCCCAGGAGTTCTTTTAAATATTTTTTTTCGGGCAGCCGAAAGCGATTAAAAATCTCAAATCGTTTATAGGGTTCAAACCGGTAGGTAAACAGCAGCATCCCGGCAAACATGACAGCAAAAACAATAGAAGACGCATAACCTGTTCCGATGGCTCCAAGCTGCGGAAATCCAAACTTTCCAAACATGAGAATATAATTGGCCGGAATATTTACCAGCACACCGATCAATGCGATAAACATGGCCGGGCGGGTTACACTTAAGCCCTCACTGAAATAACGGAGTGCCGCATAGGCATAAACCGGAAACATACCCCATGAGATCGCTTTCAGATAACCGCTTGCAATCGGTATGATCTCATCTGTCACCCCGATCCCTACCAACACAAAGTCCAGATTTCTCATAATAAAAAAGCTGGGAAGGGCCAGGATTTGGCTCAACCATAACACTTGCCGTGCATTTTTTCCAATTTGAGTCAATTCTCTACCCCCAATATTTTGAGCCACAATGGGTGTAACCGCCATCATAGTCCCCATACAGAGAACAACAAGCGGCATAAGCAGGCTCGACCCTACAGCAACGGCTGCAAGATCTTCGGGAGAGAGACGGCCGGCCATAACGGTGTCTACAAAACTCATGCTCATCTGCAGGAGTTGAGCGAGAATCACCGGTAAACCAATTTTTAAAAGTGTAATGGCTTCCGGTTTTAACCGATTTTGATATAGTGAACTCTTTTTATTCATAGAAGGGCTGATGGTACGAAAAATCACATAGATATACTATGCTGAATAACTCTAAAGAGTTGAATCAGACAAAGGTAAATGGATGTAGAAGGTCGTACCCTTATCAACTTCAGACTTAAATCGAATATCTCCCCTGTGGGTTTCAATAATTTGCCTGGTGATAGCAAGGCCCAGTCCGGTACCACTTGATTTTGTTGAAAATTTGGGTGTAAAAATCTTCTCCTTATCAATTTCTGAAATACCTGATCCGTTATCTTCAATTTCAATTACCACTTCATGCTTTTCTTTTTTCATTGAGATCTGAATGGCCGGATGTTTACCTGATACCGCTTCTACAGCATTTTTAATGAGGTTAATAAATGCCCTGCGTATTTCATCTTCCACGCCATCGATGATGATCTGCCCACTTGGTTTTTTTAGATGGATTGTTACTTTAGAATCCTGACTATAAAGGTCGGTTACAGATTCCAAAACCTTATTCAGTGACAGGGGTTGCAGTGGTTCATCTACCGGCTTGGCAAATTTTGAAAAATCGGAAGCTATTTTATTAAGTGATTCAATTTGCTCGATAATATTGGCAGCCGTTTTTTCGATAACCGGTTTTAAATCCAAAACGTTATCGGGATTGGCTTCCAGTTGTCTCTGCAGGTGTTGCAGGTTTAATTTCATGGGTGTAAGTGGATTTTTAATCTCGTGAGCTATCTGTTGAGCCATCTCTTTCCACGCCGATTCACGTTCAGCTTTCATCAACTCTTTTCGAGCCTGATCTAACCTCATGACCATCTGATTATATGCATCAGCAAGAGATCCAATCTCATCTTTACTCGTGACAGAAACTTTGGTTTCCATCTCACCTCTTGAAATTTTATTCAAACCGGATTGGATTATTTCTAACGGTTTAGTCAGTTGATTCGAAAGAAATACAGTACCAGCAATAAAAATAGTGAAAATGAACAGGTACATTACAAATAGATAGCTGGTCGTATTAAGCAGTTGTTCTTTATAAATGGGGGATTGCAAAAAAGTAGGAATGGCAATGGCGCCTATAGGGATCCCATCAGTATCCAAAATGGATCGGTAACCAACCAGCATCTCTTCATCACCCACTTTTGTATTCGTAAGCACGTGTATTCTCTCTTTGATATAAAGTAAATCAAACACTTGAAAAGGCATTTTGGATGGTAACAAATAGTGCTGGAATATCTGAGGTGTTGTAGATGCTGCCATATTCGATCCATTATAGATAATAAGATCCGTATTAAGAGCGGTCGATATTTCAGATAATAAACTGTCAGATGACACTCCCGGTGAAAAGATAGATCTTTCTTTTAATGATTCAGACGATACCGCGAGATTATTCAGCAGTTCCCGTTCAACATTATTTTCATTCTGGACACTCACTGCATATTGTGTCCCAAAAATCAGAACGGTCAAAAAAAGGATTGTAGCGAGTGTCAGGCCGTCTATCAAACGATTTTTGAATCGGGTATTTTGTCCAAACAGAGTAAAAAAATGAAACCCGGAGAATCCAAGGATGATAAAACAGAAAAGGCCAAAAAAGACCAATATGATCTGTAATCTGAAATATGAAAAAAGATGGTGATTAAAGCCCGGATAGGGAGTACTGGCTTTAATAATTCTGCGTCCATCGGTCTGGATTAAAACTTCTCTGAATGAACCGGAAACGGTGTTGTTCGTAAAAAATGTAATTGAATCCTGAAGCGCAATTTCAAGCTCTCTTTCCGGTAGCCGGTTATACTGCGGTTGATCATGATAACTCCCTTTCAGGGCACTCCTGACCAGGCGATCACCTAAATACTCAGATAGATAAAAGCTTTGTTTCCACTCATTATCACTCTCTGCTGTAAGAACAGCTCTCAAAGGCTTCTGAAAATCTGACCTCTCCCTAAAGATATCCCCTGCAATCCATGCAAGAATATGGTTGGTCTGATCAGGGTCATAGATGGGAATCCATCCTCTGTTAAGCGTTGTGTATCGTTCAGAGATATTGGAAGGCCGGTCCCAGATAATCGGTCTGTTGGTCTGGCGTCGTAACTGCTCACCACGATGTGCACGAAGCATAAGCTGGGCACTAAAAAAAGATGACCAGTTTGGGGGATCAATGGCTGTTGAATAATTAGTAAGCTCTTCATTTTCTGTCGATAGCAGTCTGATGTGGAAGGAAAAGAATTTCCAATCATCTTGAATTCTATTGATCACAGATCGCTGAAATTGATTAAGCAAAAAGGGACTTTGGTTTTCAACATCATCTTCTGAGAAATATGACAAATCCATTTCCAGATTGGATAGCAATCTGAAAAGGATATCATCTGAGCGCAGAACGGTCTCCTCCTGTGTAAATTCACTTACCTGTTCAAGTATATCGTGATCAAGCCGGGAACTTGTCGAGCTCCAGATAATAAAATATATAGCACTTGAAGTTGTTAAAACCAGAATCATCAATTTCCTGAATCCGGACATACTGGTTATCAGGGATGGGTGTTTGTGATGAATGTGAATGACAATGAGGATTAGAAAAAAAAGCGAAAAAATTAAAAGAAATGAACCGATTGAAAAGGAGAGTGATCCCTGAAACAGGCCTATTAAAAAATAGAAACAGATAAAACTGATCAATGAAAGTACGGCTATGATTGCAGATTTATCCTCTTCAATAGTATAAAAGTGGTAACCAATTGTTAAAATAAGTCCCGTTGAAGCGACGAAAAACAGGGATGAAAACAGGGCAAAAAAGAGAAATGTGGGATCCGGTGTCAGTTCCAGATCAAGTAGAGTAATGACACTATCGGTGATGACTGTATGAGTAGAATATGTGAAGAAAGAGAGGATCCCAACACTGACAATACCAAAAATTGATGCCAATAGGATGGTTAAAAAATGGCGATCGTGTTTTATAGGTTTTCTGAAAAGAGATAAAAAATTATTCAGATTAATAAAAAGGATAAAAAGGAATACTGCATGGATTGAATATCGTATCAGGCCTTCAATGGTTACCGGGTCATGACCGGACTGAGTTGATGAAAATAGTAATGTCAGATAGTAATGAGCATTAAATTGTAGTGTTATCAACCAAAACAGAAGCACTAATAGTACTGAAACGCCTCTTTTGACCCATTGTTTTTTTGCTAAAGGCAGATACCCCGAGATTAACAAGAAAAGTGTAATTGTTATTGTAACAAATAGTATACGAACCAATAAAATGATAGAAAGAGCGTCATCAGCCTCATTAACAGAGGTATTGATGGGGGAATAAACCGCTCCAATTTCATCTCTTCCGGGTATCGATAAAGTTTTATAAAGTACACTATCCGGAACGGGGTCAAAAAATGTGAATACAACAGGAGCTGTTATATTCAGATCTTCATGATTAGAAAGTGAATACTCTGAATCCCTTACGAATGGCAAATCAATAGTTTGAGAGAGTCGTTTTGCAGTGAGGATTGTATAAAGGTTATCATCTATGAATACAAATTGTGATCTTAAAAGAAGTGTTACATTATTATAGGAGGTGATGGTTGTATATATATCTGTTGGTTCAGAATCCGTGCTGATACGAGGTAAATTCAATGTATAGCCTTCCCAAAGCCATACCCGATCGTTTTTCAGAATGGTGATACCCCAGAGGTCGAATTGTTGCAGGCGGTTGTGAATCGTGTTTAGTGACTGATTTGTTCTGACCCCCTGATCGATCAACCGCAAAATGGACTCCGACTGCTGGTCCAGATCGATGGTATATTGATCAAAAAATTGTGAAGCTTTGTCTAAGTTGTCCAGAATTTCGGATTGAGTCAATTCATTTCCGGGCTTTGTCACGAAATGGTTGAATTCAAAAAGGGTATAGAGAACCAAAGTAAGCCCAATGGCAATTATGAAACCTCTAATTAGATATGGTACATTCTTAATCTTATTCAAAGTGAATGAGCAGGGTTCTTGTCAATACTGATATCCGAAGAACGTGATGATGTTTCCGGCTTATATATTACCAAAGTACAATATTGTAAACTTGAATTGAATACTAAGGTTTTGGTCATAAGAAAATCTCAAAA
>JBBDJK010000061.1:0-5433 GCA_040879905.1 Balneolaceae bacterium
CTATGTTTCAAGAATTGAACGTAAGGGGATTTTAAAGTGATATGCCGTTCCATTCTGATCCGACTCTATCGACATATCCGCTTTCAACTGTTCTGTGAAGTTTTTGATCAGCATCATCCCAAGAGATTCTTTTTCCGGATCTTTCTGCTTTTTTGTTATTCCGTTTCCATTATCTGAAATACTCAAAAGAATATTATCATCAAATATTCGTGTGGTAATTTTAATGGAGCCCTCCTTCCGGCCATCGAAAGCGTGTTTGTGAGCATTAATCAAGATTTCACTGACCATCAAACCGAATGGAATCGCTTTACCCATATCAATTTGGATATCATTAATATCATATTTCAGTTGAATCTTTTTCTGTGTATCTACAAAGGATTCATGTGTGGCAACAGCTATATTTTCGACATAATCCTTCAATTGAATTTTGGAGAAATCAGAAGTATTGTAAAGTGCATCATGAGCCATGGTCATCGTATGAATACGAGTCTTTGAAATCTTCAGGAGAGAAGTAAGTTCACTGTTATCACTCATCAACTCCTGTAATTCCAGCATACTGTAAACCTGAGCAAGATTGTTTTTGACCCGATGTTCCAACTCTTTGAACAATATCTCTTTCTCAGATAGTGATTTTTTCAGTTTTTTCTGACTGATCACAAGATCACTGGTTCTGTTATCTACTTCATTTTGAAGTGTCACATTCCAATTGTTCAAAAGGTATATGGCCGTGGACGCGGTAACTACAATAATCGAAATGGAGATCCATACAATAATTTCAAAGGCTTCAATGGAGCCGAGTAATTCACTCGCAGGTACAATTTGATAATTACTTACGATCTGCTGTATGTTTAACCGGCCAAGGGTGTACCCTGAGAAGACAAAGATGCTTAATGTGAATGCAACCGTAATCACAGAACCATATATCCAGTGAACGGATACTTTTTTTTCAGGTGGCAGTGTGAAATATTTCTGTTTCCATCTCTCAACGGTTGGAGTCAATAGATAAATCAAGGAACCGGCAATGATGAGTGTCTGAAAGAAAATACCCGTCCACCAGCTTTTCCAGATGATTAACGTCTCTTGCACACTCAAATGATGGAAAAATCCCCAAATAAATGATCCCATCGAACTTGCAAAGGAGGCCAGAAATGTAACAACAATAAAAAATGACAGGCTTTTCAGGTTTCTTAAATTATAGTCGATTCGAATACTCTGATAGGCCAATGCATACAAGCCCATACCCAAAACAAACGATAGGCCGATCAGTGTAGCCCATAAAACCGGAATCCCGGAAAGGTTCGCGACCACAAAAGCACTGAGATAAACGGGTAGAAACCCCCACTCAAATCCAAACCAATAGAATAAGAGAATACCCAAAATCAAGGTTGGATTGAATATAAGCAGATCGATAATCGCGATCTTATCACCCGTAATTTGAAAGTAATTCTGAATGGATAGTCCTGCAGATAAATAGAGACTCAGTGAAACCAAAATAATCCACCCGGCAAGATAGGCCAGCAGGTTTTTATCTGTCAGACTGTAATTTGAAACCAGAAAATCTAATGTTAACGGACGCCATTTTAAATAAGTCCCGGTATTAGCACTTTCGATCCCCATAGGAGTGATGTTATGGTTAAAAAGTTTTTTAGATGACAATATTATATGCTCAGCAATCTCAAAGAATATAGTTACCAGAATGGCAAAAACATAAGGTGAAATAAAGAAAAGTTGATATTAAGTCAATAAACTTGATTTCTAATTAATAAATCCATAGTTATCACCCGCTATTATTAAAGAGAATTTGCAATCTGTTTTATGCATCCAATAGACCTGTCAATTTTTGTCATCTACATTATTGGCCTGCTTGCATTCGGGATTTTCTTTTTCAGAAAGAATGAATCCGGTGACGACTATTTTGTGGGCGGACGTAACATGAAAAGCTTTCATGTTGGACTCTCCGTCGTTGCGACGGATGTTGGCGGGGGCTTTTCTATCGGCTTGGGTGGACTCGGATTTGTGATGGGTTTGTCCGGTTCATGGATGTTATTTACCGGACTGTTGGGCGCCTGGCTGGCAGCCGTTTTTTTGATCCCGAAAATTAAGGAAAACCGTGCCTTCGATACAGCGTACACCTTTCCACAGGTTTTTGAACACTATTATAGCGCGAATGTCGCACTGATCGCCGCAGTTATTTCTGCGATTGGTTACGCCGGTTTTACCAGCTCCCAGATGCTGGCCGGTGCTAAACTGGCGAATGGAACATTTGCCGATCTGGAACTCACAACTGCACTCTACCTGATGGGAACAGTCGCCATAGTTTATACCGTATTGGGTGGATTGAAAGCGGTCATATATACAGATACGATACAGTGGGCACTTCTGATGGCCGGTTTGATCCTGATTGGGATTCCGATTTCGTATGTTGAAATCGGTGGTATCGAAGCGATACGTGCGACCGTTGCGCCGGAAATGTTATCTCTCACTAATGTGTCATGGCAGGATATTGTCTATTGGGCTGTAACCATCATTCCGATCTGGTTTGTGGGTATGACACTCTATCAACGAATTTACGCCTGCCACGATGAAATAACGGCAAAGAAAGCGTGGTATTTAGCCGGTGTTTTTGAATGGCCGCTGATGGCATTTTTAGGGGTTTCTTTAGGCCTTTTTGCACGAGTTGCAGCGGAGCAGGGGATGTTTGCCTATCTGGGGTCTCCCGATATCATGACTACCGACCCGGAAACCGGCCTGCCCATGCTCCTTCGAACCGTGCTGCCGGTTGGCTTTCTGGGGATCATGATGGCCGCATATTTTTCAGCTATCTTGTCGACAGCAGACAGTTGCCTGATGGCATCTTCAGGAAATGTAGTAACCGACATTATAGGAAGATTTTCCAAACATGATCCACAGGGAAAACAGTTTGTAAGGTTGTCACAGGTCGTTACATTGATTATCGGCGCCCTGGCAATGATACTGGCAGCCAATATGTCGAATGTATTAGACCTGATGCTCGACTCCTATGCTTTTATGGTATCCGGACTTTTTGTTCCGGTTATCGGTGCACTCTACTGGAAAAAAAGTACATCTTCAGGAGCGATAGCAGCGATGATTCTTGGGGGTGTGACAACTTTATCTTTACGGTATCTCTCAATAGGCTTACCTTACAGTCTCGATCCGAATGTTTTTGGCATAACTGCATCAGCAGTAGCCTTTATCATCATAAGTTTAATGACATACAAAAAATCAGAGATCTAAATGAATCTTCAATACACGATCATTGAAAATGATCAGGGAGAAAATCTTCCACTATTTACAAGAGATGAAATTGCTAACTTTCTAAAAGAAGCGCTTGAGCAGTATGGTGATTCTAAAGAAGCAATATTAAAGTGCATAGCGTATGCATACGGTGATTCTGCGGGTCAAGACGGATTTATCCTGATTGCCCATGATGAGCACGATATTTTAGGTGTTGTGATTATAAATGACACGAATATGGGTGATTTTATACCGGAACATATTCTTGTGTATATTGCAGTAGATCCTAAAACCCGCGGAATGGGAGTTGGGAAAGAGCTGATGCGCAGAGTGATAGACCGAACGGATGGTGATATCGCATTGCATGTTGAACCGGATAATCCGGCTAAGTTTCTCTATGAAAAGTTTGGGTTTACAAATAAGTATCTTGAAATGAGGAAGAAAAAGTGAAACATTTGACAATGAGTGACCTTACTACTTAATCATGGCGTATTTAAAACTTTACAGGAAGGAGCTTAAGCATAATTACGAGTATCTGGACAAACTTTTTAAAGAAAGACAGATTAAGTGGGGAATTACCACCAAGCTCATTTGCGGTAATGAGACCTATCTGAAAGAGGTGATCGATTTGGGGATTGGCGAAGTGCACGATTCCAGGATCAGTAATCTGCGTACGATTAAAGAGATCGCACCGGAAGTGCTCACCATCTACATCAAACCACCCCCTCAGGATATTGTGACAGATGTGGTGAAATATGCCGATATCAGTCTGAATACGGAATTGTCGACCATGAATGCACTCTCGGATGAGGCTCAGAAACAGAACAAACTCCATAAAGTGATCATCATGATCGAAATGGGTGATCTGCGGGAAGGTGTGATGAGGGAAGATCTGATCCGTTTCTACGAGCAAATTTTCAGGTTGCCGGGTATTGAAGTGATCGGTTTGGGTACTAACCTGAACTGCCTTCACGGTGTGATGCCGGATGGAGATAAGTTGATCCAGCTTGTCTTATATAAACAGATCATTGAATTGCGGTTCAAGAGAGAAATACCGCTTGTATCGGGGGGCACGACTGTGACGATCCCACTGCTGCTTCGTAATCTGTTACCAACCGGTGTGAATCACTTTCGGGTTGGTGAAGCCCTGTTTTTTGGTAAAAATCTGTTTACGGACGGTGTGATTGATGGAATGAGTGATCAGGTACTCGAATTTTATACTCAGATCATTGAACTCTCGGAAAAACCGGTTGTGCCGGTGGGTGATTTGGGAGTCAACCCCCAGGGCCGTACGACAGAAATAGCAGAGGAGGATTATGGCAAAACATCCTACAGGGCCATTATTGATATCGGTGTACTGGATATACAGCCGGATTATCTGATACCGGTGGACGATCATATTGAAATCTCAGATGCCAGTTCCGATATGATGATTTTAGATGTCGGTTCCAATCCGGATAATCTGAAAGTGGGTGACACGATCCGTTTTAAATTAAAGTATATGGGTGCTCTCGGGCTGATGAATTCTTTCTATATTGAAAAACGAATTGAAGAAGAGTAACATTAACCGAACACGGATGGATATGAAGCTGACCGTTGCATCACACCCGGTGATGAACCTTCCTGATGATCCAAAACGTTTTGACCTGTCTGATTGGTATGATCCCGACGAACTGACCCGGTTTGTGCAGAACGGTGGATGGGGGTTTGGCGGTTATCTGGAGAACAGAAAAGCGATGTATACGGCCCCGCAATATGAAAATCGGCGCAGGGTTCACATGGGAATTGATATATGGGCAGCCGCGGGTGAACCGGTTTTTGCACCGATGGACGGAGTGTTGCTTTATAAAGCTTACCACGAAGAAAAAGGTAATTATGGGGGCACACTTGTTGTCAAACATAGAGTAGATCAGAGCGAATATTATGCTCTCTTTGGTCACCTCTCCCTGAAATCGGTTAAGGATGCAGTAATTGGTAAAACGCTCCAGGCCGGAGAGATGATCGGCCGGTTGGGTGAGCCGCCTGAAAATGGCCACTGGCCACCCCATCTGCACTTTCAGATAAGTATGGTTGATCCGGGTGAAGCAGATATGCCGGGTGTGGTCGTGGAAGAGGAGGTTGAATCAGCTTCAAAAATATATCCGGACCCCAGAATCATTCTTGGACCCATTTATTAAG
>JBBDJK010000062.1:0-1074 GCA_040879905.1 Balneolaceae bacterium
TACGCTTCGGCATTTCCTTTTTTACTCCCTACGATGCTTTGTCTTGTTTTAATTTCTGTTTTCTTGCGTAAAAACTGGCTGCTTCACGAACCCATTCACCTTCTTCATACGCTAACCGACGTGCTTTAATTCGTTCACGATTCATGGGTCCGTTACCTTTAACGACGCTCCAAAATTCATCCCATGGGATTTCTCCGAACTCCCAGTGACCTGTTTTTTCATTATATGCCAGATCCGGATCCGGAAATTTAATTCCGATGGCTTCAGCTTCCATGACCATACGATCCACATAACTTTGTCGTAGTTCATCGTTGGTTTTGGTTTTTACACCCCATTTAATAAGTTCTGCACTATTTGGGGAGTTGTCATCCGGCGGGCCGAACATCATAAGCGTAGGCCACCACCATCTGTTAACTGCATCCAGAGCCATTTTTTTCTGTTCAGAAGTGCCGGATGCCATTTTTGCGAGCATCTCATAACCCTGCTTCTTGTGAAAACTCTCCTCCCTGCAGATACGAAGATTGGCTCTGGCATAGGGTCCATAAGAAGACTTGGCGAGCATCGTCTGATTCACGATTGCTGCTCCATCAACCAGCCATCCGATTACGCAGATGTCTGCATAGGTAAGGGTGGGATAGTTAAAAATACTGGAGTACTTTGCCGTACCATAGAGATAATCTTCGATTAAATCCTGTCTTCTCGCTCCAAGTGTTTCGGTTGCACTATAAAGATAGAGTCCATGACCGGCTTCATCCTGTACTTTAGCAAGTAACACCATTTTTCGTTTAAGAGAGGGTGCGCGGGTGATCCAGTTTCCTTCAGGAAGCATTCCTACAATTTCGGAGTGACCGTGCTGGCTCATCATTCTGATGAGTTGCTTTCGATATTTTTCCGGCATCCAGTCTTTTGGTTCAATCTTATCGCCCCGGTCTATTCTTTCCTGGAATGCATCTAATTTCTTCTTATCGTCCATAAAAAAGCGCTTTTTTGATGTTTTGATAAATATAACACAATAACGATTAAAAATGAGATTCAGTTCGAAGATAATCAATTAAAAAAGATGATTATCCGGCT
>JBBDJK010000063.1:0-1069 GCA_040879905.1 Balneolaceae bacterium
TCAATTTTATAGATCGTTAGCTTCATGAGGCTACTTCTTATGATTTATTATAAATTTCAATAAAAGCTCCTTTGGGACCCGGAATCGATCCGGTTACCAACAGCATATTTGATTCCGGAAGTATCCTTGCGACAGATAGATTCTGAATCTTGGTTCTCTTATTTCCTGATCTTCCGGCCATTTTCATACCTTTGAAAACTCTTGAAGGATCAGATGCCTGTCCAATTGAACCGGGAGCTCTTTCTCGGTTATGCTGGCCATGCGTTGCGTCACCAACACCTCTAAAATTGTGTCTTTTCACAACACCGGTAAAACCTGTTCCTTTTGATATACCGACAACTGAAACGATATCACCAATTTGAAATACATCTTCAATATTTAATTCATCTCCCAATTCAAGTCCTTCCGGGATATAATCTCTGATCTCTCTAACAATTTTCTTTGGTTCAGCACCGGCCTTAGAGAAATGACCTTTCAAAGCTTTTGAAACTCTTCTTGGTTTTTTGTCAAAAGCAGAAATTTGAACTGCTTTATAACCATCGGTCTCTTCTGTTTTAATTTGAGTAATTGTACAAGGTTCTATTTCGATCACTGAAACAGGTATACTTCTGCCCAGTTCATCAAAAATACTTGTCATACCTACTTTTTTTCCTATTAATCCACTCATGGTGATTTATACTATAGAATTACCTTAAACTTTTATTTCGACGTCAACACCAGATGGCAACTCCAACTTCATGAGTGCATCAACGGTTTGAGATCCTGTTGACAGTATATCTATCAACCTTTTGTGTGATCTGTATTCAAACTGTTCTCGTGATTTTTTATCAACATGAACGGATCTGTTTACCGTAATAATATTTTTATACGTGGGCAATGGAATCGGTCCCGATACCACAGCACCCGTTGATTTTACGGTTTGAATGATCTTTTCTGCTGATTTATCAATCAGATTATGATCGTAAGATTTAAGTTTGATTCTTATTTTCTGTTGTGTTGCCACTGGTTAAATCCTTTAGTCATTAATTTTACTTACCACACCGGCACCTACTGTACGGCCACCTTCACG
>JBBDJK010000064.1:0-5348 GCA_040879905.1 Balneolaceae bacterium
GTTTTTAATTTTTAAGAATCATGTTGTTTGACTAAGCATCAAATATGAAAATATTACTATCTATATCCTGGCGAAATATCTGGAGGCATCCGGCCAGAAGTGGAGTGCTAATGGGTGCAATTATAGCAGGTATCTGGGCAGGTATATTTGTTTCTTCGTGGGCAAACGGACTGATTGTTCAACGAATATATAGAGTTATACAAGAAGAGTTGACGCATGTACAAATACATCATCCTGATTTTTTGAGTGAAAGAGAGCCGGGTATGGTCTTGGAGTCTGTGACTGAATTATTTGATTTCCTGGAAAAAGATGAAAGGGTTAGGAATTTCTCAGCGAGAACCCTTTCTGATGGGATGATTCAATCACCACTGGCATCCTTTGGGGTTCAAATTTCAGGGATCAATAGAGAGAGTGAAACATCCACGACTCTCTTTCATGAAAATCTTGAAGAGGGTGAATATTTAAATTCTGCTGTGCGAAATCCGGTTGTACTCGGAAGAACTCTTGCGGAAAAATTGAATGTCGAAATAGGTAATCGAATTGTACTCTCGTTTCAGGATCTTGAAAATGAATTGATATCAGGTTCTTTTAACATTACCGGTACATTTTATACGGGTCAGCCCAAATATGATGAGAACAGGGTGTTTGTGCGATCTGAGGATCTTTCAAATATGATCTCCAATAATTTAGTTTATCATGAAATAGCCATTATGCTTCATGATGCAGAACAAAGCAGTGAGATCTCTAAAGATTTAAATCGGGAATTTGATGAGCTTTCAGCCGAAATATGGACCGAGTTATCACCCGAACTTCGATATATGACAGGAGCCAGTGAATCCTACTCATTTTATGTTATGGTTGTCATCATGTTCGCATTGGCTTTTGGAATTCTAAATACGATGTTGATGGCCATTTTTGAGAGAATGAGAGAGCTGGGAATGCTGATGGCAATTGGTATGAGTAAAATGAGGGTATTTATTATGATTATGACTGAGTCAGTCATCCTTACCCTAACGGGTGCAGTAATAGGAATGTTGGTGGCCTACGGAACGATAAACTTTTATAGTGAGCGAGGTATTGATTTAACCAGTGTGGGTGGAGATACGTTGAAAGAGTGGGGGTATGATGCACTGGTTTATCCAACAGTTAGTGTAGAAGAGTATGTTTCTATAACAGTACTCGTTATCGCGACAGCTCTGTTAGCTGCTATTTATCCGGCAATTAAAGCCCTTAGATTGAATCCGGGTGAAGTCGTAAAAGAGTAAACCGGCTAATGATCAATGTAAATTAAACCAGAGTAGTATGGCTATTATAACCACACACAATCTATCAAAAATTTATAACCCGGATACGGTTCCGGTTCACGCCTTGAAAGATGTGAATCTTGAGTTTGAGGAGGGTGAATTTACAACGGTGCGTGGCCCATCCGGTTCAGGTAAAACAACCCTTTTAAATATGATTGGTGGTTTGGACGTACCAACGAGTGGTTATGTGGATATAAATGGTATTCGCATAACCGGCATGAAAGAGAGTAAACTGATCAAATTCCGCCTTCAAAATATAGGTTTTGTATTTCAGGCTTATAACCTGATTCCGGTATTTACGGCCTTTGAAAATGTTTCTTTTATTATGCTTCTTCAAAAAAGAAGTAAAAAAGAGATGCATGAACGCGCGGATGAACTTTTAACGGCCGTAGGTCTTCAAGATAAATTTGACTCCCGTCCAAAAGAACTGTCAGGTGGTGAGCAGCAGAGAGTTGCTGTTGCAAGGGCATTGGCATCTCAACCCAAATTTATATTAGCTGATGAACCGACAGCAAATCTGGATACAAAATCAGCCATGAACTTGCTCGATCTAATGGAGAAAATGAATATAGAAAAGAACGTCACATTTATTTTTTCCACGCATGACCAAAGAGTGATCGATCGTGCCAGAAGAGTTATCACCATGGTGGATGGTGCCATTGATAAGGATGAAAAGAGATCGGAATCAGTCCGGGCTAAATCATAGAAAAGATTGGGTTTTGCAGATTATAAATCAACATAAATTCATATGTATCATTGCATTAATCGGCATTTTTTTGCCCGCTTTTCTTCAGGATGTATATGCACAGCAATCTGATGATTTTGAAGTGAGCGGATACCTTCAGGGGATGCCGGTTAGGATCGCAGTAGAACTGCCGGAACCTTTCGGTGAAGAAGTATTCTGGGAGTACCGTCTACAAAACAGATTAAATCTCAGATGGGTTGCATCCTCGAACATTACATTAAATGCGCAGATGAGAACGCGATTTTTCTCGGGAGATCTGGTAAAAGATATACCGGGTTACGCAGATGCGATCGATTTTGATGATGGGTTCGTGAATTTATCTTGGATGATTGCTGAACAGGACTCTTGGATGTTACACTATATTCCGGACAGATTAAATGCAGAGTGGAACAGTTCAGACTGGAGAGTGACGATGGGCCGTCAGCGAATAAACTGGGGGATTAATACTGTCAGTAATCCCAATGATCTTTTTAATATCTACTCTTTTTATGATTTTGACTATCCGGAGAGGCCCGGAACCGACGGATTGAGGATTCAACACTTTATTGACTGGGCATCCCGTGTGGAACTTGCAGTGAGTCCGGCAAAGGAGGTCAGGGAATCAGTAGCTGCAGCTATGTATGTCTTCAACACGCGTGGGTATGATATTCAGATGATCAGCGGATATTATCAAAACCGGTTTGCAGTAGGTGGGGGTTGGGCGGGTAGTATTCGAGAATCGGGGTTCAAGGGAGAAGTGATGATGTTTAAGGATCTGGAAGAGGGGGTGAGTAAGCGGGGTACAAATATCGTTCTGGGTGTGTCGGTTGATCATATGTTTGAAACAGGTCTGTTTCTGATTGTAGAAGGATTGTACAATCAGGCCGGTGGCAGAGATGATTTTCAACTTTTAGGTGCTTCACTCTCTGCCGATAACCCATCATTTTCACGATATCAGTTTATGAGTCAGATCTCCTACCCTTTTACACCGGTTTGGAACGGTTCATTGGCGGCTATCTGGTACCCGGATGAAGAGGCTGTATTTTTTTCCCCAACGGTTACTTATTCAGTACATCAGAATATAGATGTCAATCTTCTCACCCAAATCTTTATTGGTAGCAATAAATCTATCTTCGGATCAGCCGGCAGTGTAGCAATGGCTTCCATCAAGTGGAATTTTTAGTGAAAATGTGTTCGTGATAAAAATCTACCCGTCAGCTTGAACGCAGATCCATCTACTTATTGGTGGACTGTAATCGAAAACCACTTTGATAAGGATCCATACTTGGAAAAAACCCTTCTATTTCCCCGATGGTTATGGATAGGCAATCCCGATGGAAAAACACCATCGGAATTGTACTAAGGGTGACGTAATTTGGGTTAATTAGATAAATTTATCTAATATTAATGATACCTTTTTATATTGGTACTATATACAGGTATGGTTCACTTAAAAAAGGAGGGTATAATGGATCAATCATGGAATCGGCGATCTTTTATTAAAGGAAGTATAGCACTTACCGCGGGAGTTGGGTTTTCAGCGGGCAGTGGTTTTTTTTCACAGTTGTCTGCATGGGCTCAGGATCCACTCAACAACCCAATGCCAACCAGGCCTTTGGGTAAAACGGGGCATCAGGTATCACTTTACAGCCTGGGAGGTCAGGCTACATTAGAACAACCGGATCGACATGATGATGCCGTTGAAATTATCAACCGTGCTATTGATCTGGGTGTCAATTATATCGATACAGCAAATATGTATGGCCGGGGTGTGAGTGAAGAGTATATCGGAATGGTGATGAAAGAGCGGCGAAATGAGGTTTTTTTGGCCACAAAGAGTCATGATTATACCTATGACGGCACTATGCGAAGGGCAGAACAGAGCCTGAAACGGCTTCAGACTGATTACATAGATCTGTATCAACATCACTTTGTTGGCGGTCATGGTCAATTTGAAAGTCTTAAACAACCTAACAGTGCACGTCAGGCATTTGAGAAACTGAAAGAAGAGGGGGTCATCGGTAATATAGGAGTTACGGGCCACTCAAGCAGGATCCTGGCGGATGCGATTGAAGACTATCCGTACGATTGTGCTCTGATTACTCTAAATCCGGCAAGAGCTGTTATGGAAGATGTTGAACATCTGGACCGGTTTTTTAAACTGACTGCCGAAAAGGAGATGGGAGTTATAGCCATGAAGGTATTCGGTGGCGGCGGACTGATACAGAGAGGGTTTACACCAAAACAACTACTTACCTATGTACTCAGTTACCCGGTCTCAACGGCTATCGTTGGAATCACACGAATATCGCACCTGGAGCAGAATGTGGAGATTGCCAAAAATTTTGTGCAGCTGACGGAAGAAGAGATGGAACAGATTCGAACAGCTGTTGCCGGTTGATTTGTGTGATTTTATAGGAACAGTCTTCAAATGCCGGATGAAAGTGCAGGCCTTAGAGTTGTTATTGGTTTAAGCTGGAAAACTTTGTTTAAAAAATCTGAAGGAGATTTGTACATTGATCTTAGTTTTGTCAAATAACAGCATATTCAAATGATATTTCAAAATCAGATCCTGTTGCCGGCTTTCTTGATTCTTTTGTTAACTGCCATCGGTACGGCTACAATTTCACATCAAAATATTCCTATTCAAGAAAATGAAGCAACCATGTTAGTTAAAAAGACAATAGATTTTACGATAACCGGTGATGGTTCTGCTGAAAATTGGAATCGAACGGATTGGGTTGAACTTATTCAGCGCAGTAACCGGGAAGAGGGCAATCATTATCAAACAGAATTCAAAGTACTCTATTCTGAGACGGGGATCTATATATTGTACCGTAATGAGGATCGAATCCTGAATGCATCATTTGAAGAACATTTTGCTGAATTATGGCATGAAGATGTAGTGGAAGCCTTCTTCTGGACAGATGAATCAGGGCCCGACTATTTTGAATATGAATTGTCACCACTGAATTATGAACTTCCTCTGATTGTATCCAATCTGGATGGAGAATTGGTGCACTGGATTCCGTTTGCCAACAGTTATCACGAAGAGAGTGACCGAAAGACTCAGCACAAAACATCTGTCCTCGGTGGAGTGAAGAGTAGTGGGGCTTCGATTGAAGGCTGGATCGCAGAAATTTTTATTCCCTTTAAATTGATGCACCCACTAAAAAACATTATTCCGGAATCGGGGTCAAAATGGAGGGCTAATTTCTATCGAATTGATTATGATGATGGCATGACACCCTATTCATGGCAGCCTTTTGAAACCAACTTTCACGATTACAAGAACTTTGGAACGGTTGTTTTTGAGTAGT